>CAYSNA010000555.1:0-3400 GCA_964432185.1 uncultured Cytophagia bacterium | reverse complement strand
GACAAACGTTACAGTGGTGACCGCGATCTCGAAAATCCCCTCGCCGCCGTGCAGATGGGCTTGATCTATGTAAATCCGGAAGGACCAAACGGTGTGCCTAGTGCGGTTGCGGCGGGCAAAGACATTCGCGAGACCTTTGCACGCATGGCCATGAATGACGAGGAGACGGTAGCACTCGTCGCAGGTGGGCACACCTTTGGCAAGACCCACGGCGCCGGCGATGCAGCTCATGTCGGTCCCGAACCGGAAGGCGCCCCCATTGAAGAGCAAGGGCTCGGCTGGATTAGCAGCTACGGCAGCGGCAAGGGAGACGACACCATCACCAGTGGCATCGAAGGCGCATGGACACCAAATCCAATAAAGTGGGACATGGGCTATTTCGACATGCTGTTCGGTTACGATTGGGATCTGGTAAAGAGCCCTGCCGGCGCCTGGCAGTGGGTTCCAGTCAATCCGGATGAAAAGGACCTCGCGCCTGCCGCTCACGATTCCTCAAAGAAAGTAACGACCATTATGACAACAGCGGACATGGCAATGCGCATGGATCCGATTTATGAAAAAATCTCGCGCCGCTTCCATGAGAATCCTGACGAGTTCGCCGATGCGTTTGCCCGCGCGTGGTTTAAACTGACGCACCGCGACATGGGACCCAAATCGCGTTATCTGGGTCCGGAAGTACCTGAAGAAGATTTAATCTGGCAGGATCCGGTTCCGACCGTGGATCATGAGCTGATTAATGATAAAGACATTGCCAATCTCAAAAGCAAAATTCTCGCATCGGGATTGTCGATCTCCGAGCTCGTCTCGACCGCATGGGCTTCGGCGTCAACGTTTCGCGGTTCCGACAAACGCGGCGGCGCCAACGGCGCGCGCATTCGTCTCGCTCCGATGAAAGATTGGGACGTGAATCAGCCTGAACAGTTGGCAAAAGTGCTCAAAGCTCTTGATGGAATTCAAAAAGGATTCAACGACGCTCAATCCGGCAGTAAAAAAGTATCACTCGCCGATTTGATCGTTCTCGGTGGATGCGCCGCGGTCGAAAAAGCGGCAAAGAATGCCGGTCACGATGTGATTGTTCCGTTCACGCCGGGACGTACCGATGCATCTCAGGACCAAACCGATGTTGACTCTTTTGCCGTGCTCGAACCGGCGGCGGATGGATTCCGCAACTATCAAAAAGCCAAGTACGCTGTCTGCGCGGAGGAGCTGTTAGTGGACAAGGCGCAACTGCTGACGTTGACGGCGCCGGAGATGACGGTGCTTGTTGGCGGTATGCGCGTTTTGAACACGAACTATAAAAAGTCCCAGCACGGTGTCCTGACCAAACGACCGGATTCGCTTACCACGGACTTTTTCATCAATCTGCTCGATATGCGTACCGCGTGGAAACCGACCTCGGCAGACAAAGATGTGTTCGAAGGTCGCGATCGCAACACCGGCGAACTCAAATGGACCGGCACGCGTGTTGATCTCATCTTTGGTTCGAACTCGGAGCTCCGCGCCCTTGCGGAAGTTTATGCGCAGAGTGATTCACAAGAAAAGTTTGTGCATGACTTTGTTGCCGCCTGGAACAAGGTGATGAACGCCGATCGATTCGACCTCGCAAACGCGAAATAGCGCTTCAGTACTCCTCAACGAGTTGCGGTTCGTTGAGGAGTATTTTTAATTCTTCCCCAAATCTCCCACATAGCGTCCCAAATGGCAGAATGAATCCATCCATGAATTCTTTTTTATTGCAGATGAGTTTTATTTGTCTAAATTATATGTTTGAAACATATAAGAGAGACAAACAATTAATCACGAGGGTAATGTGAATTCTCATCAACCGCACGAAAACGCTGATCAGGCGATGGAAGATTTGCAGATTGCAAATACATTAAAAAATATCAAATACAAAATTCTGGTTTTTTCCGGCAAAGGCGGCGTTGGCAAAAGCACGGCATCGGCTAATTTGGCGGTGGCTCTGGCGTTGGCCGGAAAAACAGTCGGGTTGCTGGACATTGATTTCCACGGTCCGAGTATTCCCAAACTTATGGGATTTGCCGGCAAACGCGCTGATATGCGCGGCGATAAATTGTTGCCGCTGCAGTTTTCTGATAATCTCAAAGTGATGTCCCTCGGCATGTTGCTCAACAGCGACAGCGACGCTGTCATTTGGCGCGGACCGATGAAAAATGGCGCCATCCGTCAGCTCGTCAAAGATGTGGAATGGGGCAGTCTGGATTATCTTATTGTCGATTCGCCTCCCGGAACCGGTGACGAACCGCTGTCGCTCGTGCAAACCATGGAGCATCTCACCGGCGCCATCATCGTTACCCAACCGCAGCAGCTTAGCGTCGATGATGTCCGCCGCTCCGTCTCATTTTGTGAAAAACTTGATTTACGGGTGCTGGGCATCATTGAGAATATGAGTGGATTCATCTGCCCCAAATGTGGCGAGACCATTGATATTTTCAAATCCGGTGGCGGCGAAACCTTGGCCAATGAGAAGAACATTCCGTTTCTCGGCAAGGTGCCGATCGATCCGAATATTGTTCAAGCCAGTGATGACGGTACACCGTTTTTTTATCATTTTGGTAAATCGCCGGCGGCCAAAGCGTTCGAGGACATTGTCGAGCGTGTGGTTGAACAGGTCGAAGGTTAAAAAGAACCACGAATTACGCCGACTACCCGAGTGTTTTGCCGCTCAACCGTTTGATCTGTCATTTTATTTAATTTGAAACAGATATCTGCAAATCTATTTTTTTAATCAGATTTTATCGGACTATAGAAAGAATAAAAGCCCACGGAATGCGCGGACGACTAGATGCAATTTCCGTGTTTTTCCGCGTATTCCGTGGGAAACATTTGGTTGCGGTTGAAGGCTGAGCCGTGAATATCCGTATCATCCGTTAAATCCGCATCCCATTCAAAACTATCAGCTTAAAATGAATATCGCACTTGATTGTATTCCCTGCATCGTCAACAGTTTTACAAAGCTTCTCAAATCGGTCGAGATTCCCCACGACAAACATAAGGAGGCGATGCGTCAACTGTTAAATTATTTGTCCACCACCGATTACCAGCAATCGCCGCCGGCGCTCGGGCGTGAAATGCACCGGCTCATTCGTGGTATTCTTAATAATCCTGATCCGTATTACACAATTAAAAAGGCATCGAACGCAATGATGCTGAATGAAATGCCTCGTTTGCGGCAGCTCGTTTTGGAATCCGATGATCCGTTTCAAACGGCCATGCGATTGGCCATTGCCGGCAATGTCATCGATTATGGCCCGCAAGATCGACTCGACGTGTGGTCGACCATAAACCGCGTGCTGCACGAACCGCTTGCCGTGGATGATTCGGAAATCCTGCGACAGGACCTGCACAAGAGTAATCAGCTTTTATACATTGGCGATAA
>CAYSNA010000554.1:0-3410 GCA_964432185.1 uncultured Cytophagia bacterium | reverse complement strand
TTGTATCTGTTTTCTTTCATTCTGCTCCAATCAGATTCAGGATTGTTTGTTTATCTGATGACATGAACTAAAAAGTCGGCCATGCCAATTTTATTGCAATCATCATAACACCAGATACAACCGCGAGGCAGCTCGGAAAAGTTCAACAAAGGGAAAAAATCAAATTGGTCGCATGGGAAAGAATGAACCGATTTCGAAGAGTTGATTGTCAATGGCGCCGAGACAAAGATGAGGCGGCAAGACATTATGCTGCGGCTAAAATTATAATGACGGTCTCAGATGAACCACAAAAAAAAAATCCCGGGACTGGGAGGTCCCGGGATATGGCGATCATTTATCTTTTTTCGTAAACGCCTCGTCAAACACACCGGCGGGTAGCGGGTAGTTGAGAGCTTGCAGGTATTCGCACGCATCCTTGGCGCCGAATTCGCGATCCATATTCGGATCTTCCCACTCCACACTCCACGGACCGTCGTAGCCGATTTTGTTGAGCTTGCGCACAATGGCGTCAAAGTCAACATCGCCGCGGCCAACGGAACAGAATTCCCATCCACGGCCTTCTTCGCCAAAATTGAGATGAGAACCGAGAATGCCGTTGTAGCCGTCGAGCAGTACAACACAGTCTTTCATGTGGACATGGAAAATACGGTCGCTGAATTCACTGAGGAAACGAACCGGATCAATGCCCTGCCACTGCAAATGGCTCGGATCAAAATTAAATCCAAACGCCTCGTGACCTTTGATCGCTTCCAGCGCTTTATACGTTGTCGGGATATCATATGCGATTTCCGTCGGATGGACCTCAAGCGCAAATTTGACGCCGTTGTTGGCAAACTCGTCAAGAATAGGCGTGAACAGCTCGGCGAAACGATCATAACCGGCTTGCACGTCATCCCAGTTGGTCGGCGGGAAAGAATAGAGCAGATGCCAAATGGGCGAGCCGGTAAAACCGGGCACAACCTTGATGCCCATATTTTTCGCCGCTTTCGCCGCCGCCATCATGGATTTGATGCCGAACTGGCGTTTTTTCTCCGGATCGCCGGCAGCTTCGGGCGGTGCGAAGCCATCGGAACGAGAGTCGTTGTTGAGATCACACACCAGTTGACCGGCGAGGTGATTGCTGAACGCCCAGGTTTTTAAACCGTATTTAGCGAGCGTGGCGTGTTTATCATCGCAATAGGCTTTGCTTTCAGCGCCCTTGAACACATCAAAGTGATCGCCCCAGCAGGCGAGTTCGAGACCGTCGTAACCAAACGAGGCGGCTTTTTGACACATCACTTCCAGCGGCAGATCGGCCCACTGGCCGGTAAAAAGAGTTATGGGTCGTGGCATTGTATTCTCCTCTAATATTGAATTGAACACGGATAGAACAGATCGAACGGATTAACAACGCATCAAAATACATCCGTTTCATCCGTTCTATCCGTGTTCCATTATCCGATTTATTTATTTATGAAATTTTTCCCATTTTTTATCGCTCTTGGAGCTGGCGACAACGGTTTCGATAAACTGCATACCAACGAGGCCGTCATCCACATTGGGGAAATCGAGCTCGAGCTCGGTCGGTTTTTTGCCGAGCAATTTGGCACGCATCGTATCGATGGCGTTCATATAAATATTGGCAAACGCTTCCAGAAACGCTTCCGGGTGGCCTGTTGGAATGCGCGTGGCGCGTTGACCGGCTTCACAAATATAGCCGTTGCCGCGACGCAAAATCTGCACAGGTTCGCCCTGCTGAAAATAATACAGATAATTCGGATTTTCCTGGAACCACTGCAGCGCGCCTTCGGTGCCCCACACACGGATATTCAAATTATTTTCCTGTCCGGTTGAGATTTGCGAGGAATGCAGCACACCTTTGGCGCCATTCTCGTAGCGCAGCAGAACGTTCACATCATCATCCAGCAAACGGCCCGCCGCAAAGGTGGAAAGATCGGCGCACAGTTCATCAATGTAAAGTCCGGTGATATAATGCGCCAGATTTTCGGCATGCGTCCCAATATCGCCCAAACAACCACCGGCGCCGGCCTGTTTCGGATCGGTGCGCCAGGACGCCTGTTGCTGACCTTCAAGCTCGATACGTTTCAGCAGCCAATCCTGCGGATACTCGACGACAATCTTTTGTACTTTGCCAAGTTTGCCCTGTTGAACCATCCAGCGGGCATGTTTCACCATCGGGTAGCCGGTATAATTGTGCAGCAACGCAAACACTTTTCCAGATGCCTCGACTGCTTTTTTCATCTCCAGCGCTTCGGCCACGTCCATGGTCATCGGTTTTTCACAGATGACATTAAAACCGGCCTCAAGAAACGCTTTGGCAATCGGGAAATGCCAATTATTCGGCGTGGTGACGGAGACAAAATCAATGCGTTCGTCTTCGGGAAGCGCCAGTTCCGCTTCGATCATTTTTTCATAGTTATCATGCACGCGGCTCGGATCAAGATTTAAAATCCGCCCCATCTGATGTGATTTTGTTGGATCGATATCAAAGGCACCGCCGACAATTTCAACCTGACCGTCCATACGGGCTGCTTTACGGTGGACTTCACCAATGAATGCACCCGGGCCGCCGCCGACCATACCCATGCGAAGTTTACGAGTTGCAGCGTCGGTTTTACTTCCTTCAATCATAACGCCTCCAATATTTTAAAATGAATGATTTGTACGCGAGGTTTTTCTAGGTTACAGCCAACTTTCAATTTTGAAACTATAGAAAAAAGCATAAACTGTCAAGGGATAACAAATCCGGATAACATTTTTTTGCAAATTTCTCCCTTCACGCACTCTCGATATAACGGTCGATGTTGTTCATAAAATCTTTGTAAAAACGAAAATACTCCGTGTCGGCATAGTCGATGAGGCTGATGGGCGACGTATCAAATGAAAAAATGTCCGCCCCCGGTGTGGCGAGCAGCACAGGCGAATGGGTGGCGATGATAAACTGCGCCTGTCCGGCCGTGGCAGCATCCCGCAACACCTTGACCAGCTCCAACTGGCTTTTCGGCGACAGCGCCGTTTCGGGTTCATCCAATAGATAGAGCCCCTTCACTTTGTAGCGCGTTTTAAAAAAGGCAACTATGGACTGGCCGTGCGATAACGTCATCAACGAATGGCCGCCAAAATAGTCGATCAATCCGGGATCGGCAGACGCCCATTCTTCCAGCAAATAAGTAAACCGGTTGAAAATTTGCGAGCCAAAATACGAACCGGTCACGCGTTCATTCGCCCAGGCCACACTGATGGCGTGCGGCAAAAGTTTTTCATAGGGATTCGGCTTGACCCGGCGCAGCGGTGGTGAATCCCAAATGTGAATATAGGTTTTATTGGCAATGGCGCGTAATAATGTTGATTTGCCCGTGCCGTTTTCTCCAATAAAAAAAGTGATTTGGGATGAAAATTCGATCGAATCG
>CAYSNA010000553.1:0-3425 GCA_964432185.1 uncultured Cytophagia bacterium | reverse complement strand
GTGGATGTCGGATAAAAATGTGGATGCGCTGGCAAATCTCTTTCACGAAAAAGCCTTGTTTGTGCATATGGGCGGATCGTGGGGAACCGAACGGGAACTCGACATCATTAAAAGCGGCGGCATTTGGTACAAAAAAGCCGATATCCACGAGGTGTCAGTCAATATTATCGATAATACGGCCATTCTGTTGAACAGAATTACATTGCTGGCAGAAGTTAGCGGTAACCAAGTCACCAATCCGTTTGAGGTGACTGAAGTGTATATCAACCTGGATGGCAAGTGGATGTTAGGCTCGTTATCGTTTACCAAATTGTCAACGCGTGGTGATCGTTAATTTTCAATTGGAGCACTCGACATGAAAAATATACTTTTAGTTTTATTTCTGATATTGAGCTGCAGTATATATGCTCAACAAGCCGTTGGCAACGCTGAGCCGACCATTCGCACCACAGCGGGAATCGTTCGTGGCGTGACGGAAAGTGATGTGTCCATATTCAAGGGAATTCCCTACGCCGCGCCGCCGGTTGGTGAATACCGCTGGCGACCTCCTCAGCCCGTAATTCCATGGGAAGGCGTACGCGAGGCCAGCGAGTTTGGCCCTAATTGCGCTCAGGCCGGATGGGGCGCTGCACCCGGTTCAATTTCTGAAGGTTCATCCGAAGATTGTCTTTATCTTAATTTATGGTTGCCTGCTAAAGCAGAAAAAGGAGCAAAACTGCCGGTCATGGTCTGGATTCACGGTGGCGCGTTCGTTGGCGGCAGCGGCTCCGGCAGTTCGGGTCATGCATTTGCCAGACAAGGCGTCATTCTAATGACCTTCAATTACCGTCTCGGGCGCCTCGGCCATTTCGCATTCCCGGCCTTGAGCGACGAGTATCCGGACGAACCCAAGGGCAGTTACGCGTTCATGGACCAGATCGCCGCGCTTGAGTGGATACAAGAGAATATAGCCGAGTTCGGCGGCGATCCAAAAAACGTGACCATTTTCGGTTTCTCTGCCGGCGGCGTCTCGGTTCATTCACTATTAACCATACCAGCGGCACGAGGTCTATTCCACAAGGCCATCAGCGAGTCCGGCGGCGGCCGGGATGGTGTTTTGACCGGCAGGCCGATCCGTGACGACAATGCTGATCCCTTCTATCCCGTTTCGGCGGAAACGATAGGGATTAATTTTGCCCGCAAGCACGGCATCGACGGCACGGATGCCGCAGCGCTGGCCAAGCTGCGTGCATTGAGCGTGGAAGAGATCGTCGACGGAGGCCAGGAAAATGATGGCGAGGGAGGCCCGCGCACCTATTCGGGCCCGATTCTCGATGGCACACTGGTAGTCGAAACGGCCGAAAGCGCATATAGGGCGGGTAGACAGGCACCCGTTCCCCTCATCATCGGCAATACAAGCGCGGAAATTGGTGGCGGCTTTGTGAATTCCAGCAGTTCAAAGGAAGAGCTGTTTTCATTGTTTGGGGAGCTGGAGAGTGAGGCACAAGCGGCCTACGATCCAAATGGCGACAAAGAGTTTAATGAGGTCATTACAAAGTTTAACACCGACTGGGTATGGGGTGAGCCTGGCCGTTTCACCGCAAAGGCTTTTGTTGCAAACGGACAACCGGCCTACATGTACCATTTCGATTACGTCCCTGCCGCGATGAAAGAGAGAATGCGCTATGGCGCTGGGCACGGATCCGAAGTCGGGTATGTCTTTAACACCCTCAATGAGCGCCGACGCGGGCCCGAGGCAACGCCTGAAGATCAAAAATTAGCCCAGATCATGAACGCCTATTGGACGAATTTTGCCAAAACCGGTGATCCCAATGGTGAAGGATTACCGAGCTGGCCCGTTTACACGCCACAAAAGAATGAGATTCTAGATATCCAGTCCGATGGTAATCTGGTCGGCAAGCCGGATCCCAGGAAAGCGAGACTGGATGTGATTGAAAAGGCTTCCACGTTAAAGGTCGATATACAAACGCGTGGCGGTATTTAGCCAAAACCGAAAAGAAGCGATCAGCCTTCAGCAATCGGCTGTCTGCACATGAAAAACAGTTTGTCAGATCAAAAAGTTTTATCACCCAAAGGATAGTATGTTTCATAGTGCTCAATTAAATGATTTTCAAAAGCTGATGGCTGAGAGCTGACAGCGATTCGCTCAAGTTAGGTAAAAGTTAGCGAATGCAGGATCGCGAATCTCATAAAAAGTAACGTGAAACAAAATATGATAAATAAAACAAAGAGTGTTTTTATGGCAAAACAAATCCTAGTCCGAATCATCATGGGATTAGCTTGTGCCGGCTGCTTTTACGGCAATCTTTCCGCGCAAAACTCGCAAGAATCGAACAAGACATTGACGGCAAAACAACAACACATTATCCCCATTGCGGCTTTCACAGCAACCGGCGATCTTGAGCATTTAACATCTGCGCTCAACAACGGATTAGATGCCGGGTTGACCATCAATGAGATAAAAGAAGTCATCGTGCATCTGTACGCCTATTGCGGCTTTCCTCGCAGTATCCGCGGGTTGCAAACGTTTATGGAGGTGCTCGATGAACGCAAGGCCAAAGGCATCAACGATGTAACGGGTACAGAAGCAACGCCGATAATTGATGATCGCAGTAAATATGAGCGGGGCAAAGAGAATCTGGAAAAACTTGTGGGACGGCCGCTCGACGGGCCGCAACGAGGGTATGCCGCCTTTGCACCCGTCATCGAAATTTTTCTCAAAGAGCATCTGTTCGCCGATATCTTTGAACGTGATGTCCTGACTTTTGCTGAACGAGAATTGGTGACCATTTCCGTGCTTGCCAGTATTGGCGGCGTTGAACCCATGCTGCGTTCCCATTTATCCATTTGTCTGAATGTCGGTTTTTCTCCTAATCAGTTGACTGAATTTGTCGGTATCATCAAAACAACTATTGGAGAAAAGGAAGCGATAGAGGCTCAGGCTGTTTTGGATCAAGTGCTTCAAAACAGGCAATCGCAATAATCTTAATCTAAGAAAATGATTCTCTAAACAATAATCCAAGCCGGATAAGCCGGAACCAATAAGAAGATAGGACACGGATTTGCACGAATTACAACCCATCATCACAACATCCGCTACAGGTGAAAATTTATCCGTTCTTATCCGTCGTATCTGTGAAAATATGTGTCCCATGCTTTTTTTTATAATTTTGGCATTTATAGTCACAAAATGAATTGTCAGCTACTAAAATACATAAATTAAAGAGAATCCAAAAATGAAATACAAACTTCAATACAGTCTGCTTTTTCTGATTTTTCTGATGGCTGGTTGTACTCTGGAGAAAAAAACAGACGAGCTTATCCAATACAGTGAGCCTCTTTTCGCAAAAGGTGACATACTAACCAGCGATAACTTTACCGGAACCGTGTGGCTGAATATGATGGGAGCCGCTGACACGTCGCTT
>CAYSNA010000552.1:0-3443 GCA_964432185.1 uncultured Cytophagia bacterium | reverse complement strand
CGACCAATGTTGAGGCGTACAACGCTTCGGTAAAATTTTGC
Source organism: uncultured Cytophagia bacterium (assembly GCA_964432185.1). Taxonomy (GTDB): domain Bacteria; phylum Zhuqueibacterota; class Zhuqueibacteria; order Residuimicrobiales; family Krinioviventaceae; genus Kriniovivens. The sequence goes on along the minus strand of CAYSNA010000552.1, from coordinate 3,402 downwards.
AGCGCGTCGGAATCTTCAAAGCCGAACGGTTTCATCGCGCCGGTGAGCACGATGGGAACCGGGACGGGCATGACGCGATCATAAAGATATTGCGCGGTGATGTCCATGGTGTCTGTGCCGTGCAAAATGACAATGGGATTGCCCTGCGGAATAAAATTCTTTACCGCCAGATAGATCATCTCGCGGTCAAAATCGGTCATCTCGAGCGAATCTTTCCAGAGCAAATCCTGATGGTTGATAGTGGTGTACGGCAGCCGCAGCCGTTTGATCATCACGCGCAAATGCGAGCCGCGATTCGACAAGGTGCCGTCGTATTCATCGTACGATTTTTCTATCGTACCGCCGGTTGTAATAATATTGATTGTTCTTTTCATAGCGCCGCAACATTAAAGAAAAATCCACTGAATTCCAATTAAAACTTGCGGCACCGGAGAATTTCTTGCCTTGATTTTAAGCGGCACGGCTTGTATATTCAGCGGCTTATTACAACGTTATGAACCACGGGTGACCTATGCGACTTTTTCTTTTGGGGACGATTTTTCTTTTTATCGTCCAATCTGCTTTTGCCGGAGATCTTGCTGTTCAGGATATTCAAGCCGCCATCGCTGCAACAAATGCACAATGGACGGCTGGAGAAAACAAATTTACCAACATGACATTTAAGGAGCGCCAACAATACCTCGGCGCCATCCCCATTGATCCAAAAAATGTCGATCCGAATCGCATTTTAAACATTCCGCAGGTGGAAAATCTGCCGGACTCTTTTGACTGGCGCGACAACAACGGCAACTGGGTGACGCCGGTGAAAGATCAGGGCGCCTGCGGCAGTTGCTGGGCGTTTTCCGCCCTCGGGCATGTGGAATCCTGGTGGCGAATTCGCAACAACAATCCGGATCTCAAAATCGATCTCTCCGAGCAATTTCTGCTCTCCTGCAGCGACGCCGGCACCTGCGAAGAAGGCGGCTGGATGAGCGATGCGCTCGAACACATCAAGTACAACGGCATTGCGCTCGAAGCGGATTTGCCCTATCAAGCCTCGTCCTTCATCCCCTGTGAAAATCTGAAATCCGGTTGGGAAACACGCGCTCTTGACATCCCGGACTGGGGTTATGTGACGCTGGACGAAGCGCACGTCGATAATATTAAAAGCGCGGTCTACCGTTACCCGCTGTCCGTCAGTTATGAAGTGTTTGACGATTTTTACTCGTACCACAGCGGCGTTTATGAGCACACCTTTGGCGAATCCTCCGGCTGGCATGCGGTTGTCATCGTCGGTTGGAACGATCGCGAGCAGAGCTGGATCGTCAAAAACAGTTGGGGACCGAGCTGGGGCGATCATGGTTATTTTCGCATCAAATGGGGTGACAGCAGCATGGGCCAATATTCGCCCTATATCTGGAATGAAAAGCCAACTGCATTTTTAACATCCAATGACAAGGAATTGCGCGCCGATCTCATCTACGGTGATGCGGACACGCTGCACTGGACCATCCGAAACGCCGGGCCCGATCCCGCCTTCTTTTTTGCCAACGAAACCAATATGGATCATCAGGAGGCCGATTGGCTGACGCTGGCCAACAGCGCCGGCTATTTGAACGTCAACGAAACCGCGACCATCGATCTTTATATCAATACGCGCGAACTCGCTCCCGGCACTTACGAGCATGATATTGCCGTGCTCATCAATAACAGCGATAATCCCGGATTATCCATTCCAATCCGGATAACCGTCTCCAAGCCGCAGTTTGACGCAGCTTTGAGACAGATCACGCTGCCGGAAAACGGCTGCACCCTGCTTTCCTGGGCGCAACCGGCATGCACCATTAAAAACGTCGGTCTCGATGCCATGACGAATTTTGATCTGGTGTGCCGAGTTCTTCAAAATGAAAAAATCCTATTGAGTGATACGGTACATGTGGACGAGCTTGCTGTTCGCTCGGAAATGGACGTTACTTTTGATGCATTCAAACTGCGCGATACCGGCTATCTCGAATGCTCGGTCGAGATTGTCAATTCTGAAAATGATTATAATGATTTTAACAATTCGCTCGAAACCATCGAGCCGGTGACGCATCTTGTTGAGGGATTTGAGACTCCAAATGACTCCTGGAGTACAGAAAACGGCTGGACCTTCACCAGCCTGCTGAACGGTCACAGCGGCAGCGCCTCGGCGCATGTTTATGGCGGTCTTTTTCCGTATGCGAATGATATGAACACGATTTTGACCTACACCTCCGGTTTTGAGCTGGACGGCGTGGATACGCTTTTTGTGACGTTTTGGACGCGCTACGTGACGGCGGATTCGAACGATATCTGTTTTGTCGATATAAGCGGCGATAGCCTGAACTGGCAGCGCGTTGATGAGTTCACCGGCGTGCAGCCGTCGTGGGAAAAGCATATTCTTGACCTCACACCATTGGCGCAGGACAAACGAGACAAGGCGTGGCTGCGCTTTCAATTTCTTTCGGATGCTGCCGGCACCAGCATTGGTTTTTTAATTGATGATGTGGAGGTGTTCACCGAAACGGTAAAACCTCTCATCGCCAATCCGCCGACGGGTGTGACCCATCAATCCGAGCATCCGGCCGACTTTTATCTGGCACAAAATTATCCCAATCCGTTCAATCCATCCACAACGATTGCCTGGTCGCTGCCGCAACCGGCAGATGTCGTTTTGACGATTTACGATGTTCAGGGACGGATTGTTGATGTGCTGGTTAACGATTATCAAACCGCCGGTCGACATGTTGTCGTCTGGGAGGCGACACACAAAGCCGCCGGCATTTACTTTTATACTGTGGATGCTCGAACGGAATCCGGTGAGCGATTCATCGAACGAAAAAAAATGGCGCTGATCAAATAGATATTCTTGTCTAACCCTGTCAGGGCTCCAAGCCCTGACAGGGTTATCACGCAGCTCACTTTATACTCCAAAACTAGGGTAGACAATCACCATGAAAAAGGTACTTTTCGTTTTTCTTCTCACGGCACTCACGTCCGTTTTTGCCGAAATTCAACTTGATAAAATAAATGAGGCCATTCAAAAAAATAACGCCGCCTGGACGGCCGGTGAAAACTGGGTGACCGCGCTGAGCGCCGAAGAACGCGCCCGTTTGTGCGGCACCATTTTGGAACCGCCGGTTGACGCGACAGATCGATTGATCACTCTGGCGCCCATCGACAATTTACCGAGCCAACTCGATTGGCGCGATAACAACGGCAACTGGGTCACGCCGGTTCGTAATCAACGCAGTTGCGGCAGTTGCTGGGATTTTTCCGCTACCGCTCAGGTTGAAGCGTGGTGGCTTATTCAAAACTCCATGCCCAATGTCGATCTGGATTTGTCCGAACAGTTTTTCCTTTCCTGCGGCGATGCCGGATCGTGCAGCGGCGGCCAGGTGT
>CAYSNA010000551.1:0-3443 GCA_964432185.1 uncultured Cytophagia bacterium | reverse complement strand
ATCTCTTGCCTGAGCTAACTTGTTGTTTTCAAGAGATTGCTTCGTCGCTTCGCTCTTCGCAATGACTTGTGTCTCGACTTTTTACGAATTCATCATAAATGTAAGTATACAGATTTTACCACTTGCTTTCCGCCACGTGCCGCAGGCAGTGTGCCGTAAGCGGCATGTGATACGGCGTTGGCCTCATTTTAAAAGTAACATTTTGCTCGTTGCGCTAAACTCATCAGCGGTCATTCGCAGCACATAGGTGCCGCTGGCGATCTCGCTGCCGTCAAATTCAACAATGTGCTGACCGGTATCTTTGCTCTCATCAACCAAAGTGGAGACCAATCGTCCATGAACATCATAGATTGAAATTTTGACCTGCGCTTGATGAGGCAGAGCATAACGTACAGTCGTCGACGGATTGAACGGATTGGGGTAATTTCCCGCCAATTCAAACGTGGTTGGTGGTAAATCGTTCGAGCCGACCGTTGTTTCCGTTGTATTCAGTTGGATGATAATTTTATCACTGTCTTTTGAAAATTGCACCAAAGACGTCACTTTCTCGCCGGCAAATTCGGCGCTGATATCGTATTCGCCATAAAAAGCAGAGGTTTGAAATTGACCATCACGATTGGTCGCGCCATTTTCAGTCGTCCACCATGTTTCAAATACCCATTGCAAAAAGACTTCACCCGATGGTTTGAGTGACCAGTCGTCATCAAAGATGGGCGCATCTTCGTACCAGTGGGAACCATCCCAGAAGCCCCACATGAGAAAATTACGCATTTGCGGCTGGCTGAAACAGGCGATGAGCATGTCTCGCATATAATCCGCCTGGATTTGTCCGCGCAGATCTTTGGCGTCATATTCGGTCACGCTCAATTCCAGACCAAATTGACCGAGATCATCAAGGATGACCAAAATCTTTTCCGGCGGCGTCAAGCTGCTGCCCATGTGACCTTGGACGCCAAGGCCGTGCAGCGGGGCACCCAAATCAAGGCAGCGCTGGATGATTTCTTTATATCGTTGTTGCGAATTCAGATCATTGCCGCCGCCGTTGATGATGCTGTACTCATTCAAATACAAAAGCGCATTGGGATCGGCGTCGTGCGCCCATGTGAGCCAGTCGGCATAAATATCCTCGGTGCCGAAGACATCGCGCAAATCGGTGCAGTGCACCATTTCGTTGATCACATCCCATTCATTTATGTTGCCTTTAATGCCCTCGTAACCGGCGCACTCGGCGATGTGTGTTTTAATCCGATTTTCAATATAGTCTTTATCGTCTTTATGGGCTTCGAGATCGTTCGGCAAATGATTCCATTGCGGCCAGACGAGATTATGCCCGCGAACGCGCATGCCGGCCTCTTTAAGCCAATCCACAACTTCTGCCTTTTGATCTTTGGTGACGCCGCTCGTACTTTCCCATCCCGGCCATTTGAGGGCGTTTTCAAAAACGGCAATGTTGAAAGTGCGACCGTCCCCGGTCAAATCTTCAAGTTTGGCCAGGTAGGTTTTGGCATCTGCCGTATTTCGGAACCACCAGTTGGCGTTGATGGCCGTACCAAAACCAAATTCGTGTTTTTTCATATTTACAGAAACGGCGGCGTTTTGAATGGGCTCACCATTGGCGTTGATGACCTGGACATTGAGATCGCCTTTGCGAATCGCTTCAATGCGCTGCAGCGCTTCAACCCGCCACGGCGCATCCGGTTCGCTGCCCTGATAATCCAGATGATGATCCGACATTGGCAAATCATCCGCAGAATATTTTGAGCCGTAATTGATGACGGCCACGCCGCCAATCTGCAGGACACCAACCATATGACCCATATCCATTTGAAAACGGGAGCCTCCCGCGGGATAATCGACGTCCGCGTCAAAAGGCAGCATCCACATGCGCCAGCCGGGTTTGATGTCCGCTCCAAAATAAAGAGATTGCGTATATGGCGAGGATGACAATTCAAATTTAAAAGTGATATGATTGATATCGCCCTCTTCAGCTTCGATGGAGTTCAGCCATAAAACGAGCAATAGCACATCGCCCTTTTTTACCTCCTGGCTGGTGGGAAAGCGTGTCGCGTTGTCCCAACTGTTGTTGCCGCGTTTGGTCACGGAGAGTTGCAGGATTTTCGAAAAGGGCACATCATCCCCGGCATCGATGGATTTGCGCGCGACATTCGTCAGGTTTATTTTGGCATTGGTTGATTGTTCCGTATCGCCCAAAACCCAGTCGCCACCGGTAATGTTGTGCTCGGTTTCGAGAAGTGATCGCAGTGTCTTGTGATAATCATCTTCTTCGGCAAAAAGTGAAACAGAAAAAAGCAGGATAAAAAAGAGGGGCCACGTCGTTTTCAGCATCGTTATTACTCCAAGCAAATTATTCGAGTCCATTTGTGGGATACAATTTAAAAAATATCTCAACAGTTTCAATTAAAAAATGGAGCGAGATTTGAGGAAGAACGGTTGTGGTGGTATTGCAGATGGATTTTTGGTATCGAGCTTAAAAAATGACCCAATGAAAAGTACTTTTTGTAATCATTCCATTCAAAAGTTTTGGCGACCGATACCATAAACGTGCGATTTTTTGCATGAATCAAGGTCTGATTCACCGGGGTATGACCAATTATTTGATCAGCACAATTTTTCGCACTTGTTTTAAATTGCCGGATTGAAGGTGGACGTAATAAATCCCGCTCGCTAATGCCGCGCCGTCAATGAATACCGTATGGCGCCCGGCTGATTGCGGTTGGTTGACCAGGCTTTTAACGCAGCGCCCGCGTACATCATACAGGTCTATTTTGGTGGGCAAATCCATCGGCAGGGTGTACATCATTGTCGTGATTGAATTGAACGGATTCGGTCTGTTCTGCTCCAGCGCAAACGAATCGGGAGTGTCAACTGTTGTTTGGTCGGTGTCTATGGTCAAAATGAATTCTGTCTGATCATGGCTCAATGTGATATCATGGCGGCTCTCCGTGTCGTTGAGGGAAACAGAAACGGCATAGTCGCCGAAAAATCCGCGTGTTGAGAAAGAACCGAGTTGATCGGTTTCTCCACCGGCGTTGGTCCACCATTTGTCATAAACATAATCGAGAAAAACGCGGCCGGAGGATTTGAGCGACCAGTCCTGGCGGAAAATCGGCGCGTCCTCTTTCCAGTGCGCGCCATCCCAAAAGCCCCACATGACGAAATTTTTCATGCGCGGGTGGCTGAAAGCGGCAATGAGAATATCGCGCATATAATCCGCCGCAAGACGGTCATCAATAGCCACGGCATCGTATTCCGTAATGCTGAGGTCTAGATTGAGGTCATGAAACAGATCAAATATAAACAGCAATGTGTCCGGCGGCGTCAGGTTTTCCGTCATATGTCCCTGAAAGCCGAGGCCGTGAATCGGCGCATCCACCTGGCGGAGATTTTGCAGAAATGAGATGAGCGGCTGCAGCGAAAAAATA
>CAYSNA010000550.1:0-3458 GCA_964432185.1 uncultured Cytophagia bacterium | reverse complement strand
CGCTCCGCTCCTCGCGATGACTTGTAGTCTAACTTTTTACGAGCTGATCATTAATACTTGAAAAAAAATAATGTCAGCCGACTTGGAATCTGGGCATTCAAAATGTGGAGAACCAAAATGAAAGATGTGGCTCTTTTACTGTTATGCGTCTTCTTTCTGATCGGCTGCAGCCAACATGGTCCCGAAAAACACGTCATGACCGTCACAGGCCCACTTCCGGTGCAGGCCATGCGAACAACTTTGCCGCATGAGCACCTGCTTGTCGATTTTATTGGCGCCGATTCGACCGGTTACCATCGATGGAACAGAAATGATGTCATCGAGCAGGTCTTGCCGTTTCTGCTCGAAGCGTACGAGTTCGGCGTCAATACTTTCATCGACTGCACGCCGGCTTTTCTCGGTCGCGATCCGCTTCTGCTCAAAGCGTTGTCCGAAAAAAGCAGCATTTACATCCTCACTACAACCGGATTTTATGGTGCGTTTGACAATAAATTTGTCCCGAGTTTTGCGTTTGAAAAAACGGCTGAAGAATTGGCGGCGTTGTGGATAAATGAATTCGAAAACGGTATTGAAGATACCGGCATCAGGCCGGGCATCATCAAAATTGCGGTGGAGCGCGATCAACCGTTATCCGATATGCACACGAAAATCGTCACGGCCGCTGCGCTAACGCACCTCAAAACCGGATTGACTATCGTCTCGCACACCGGTCCGGAATCCGCAGCCATCGAACAGGTCAACCTGCTTCAATCTCTTGGAGTTTCTCCCGATGCATTTGTCTGGACGCATGCCAACGAAGGAAGCATGGACGCACACGTGGAACTGGCGCGCCAGGGCGTGTGGATTTCTCTCGATAAAACCAACACCTCGCCAGAGATGATAACGAATTTATCGAATATCCTTTTAAATCTTAAAGAACACAATCTGTTGAACAACGTTCTCATCTCCCACGATGCCGGCTGGTACAAACCGGAAGAGCAAGACGGGGGATTATTTCGTCCGTTCACCTCCATCTTTACCCATTTGCTGCCGGCTTTACGGGAAAAAGGTTTTGCGGATGACGATATCGAATTAATCATGGTGAAAAATCCGCAAAACGCTTACGCCATCCGGGTTAGAAAAACGGATAAATAAAGATGCTTTTTATTCGGCCCTACAAAAATTCGGACAAGGACGCTGTCATTCAATTGTGGCATGACTGCGGGCTGGTTGTGCCGTGGAACGATCCGGCAACCGATATTTCTCTTAAAATGAATATTCAGCCTGATTTGTTTTTTGTTGGCCTTTGGACAGAAAACTTGTTGCCACCTGCATGGCGGGATACGAAAGGCATCGCGGCTGGATCAATTATCTGGCCGTGTCAGCGGATGTCCGGCGTCGCGGATTTGGGCGGATGATGATGCAGCATGCAGAATCGGAATTAAAAAAACTCGGCTGCCCGAAAATTAACTTGCAGGTGCGCGCGCACAACACGGCTGTTATTCGGTTTTATGAGAGTCTTGGTTTTAAGGATGATAACGTCATCAGCCTGGGCAAGCGCCTCATCGACTGAGATTATTTTTAAATTCGTACATTATTTTACATCAAAGTCCAAAAAATCGTTGATATTCACCATCATTTCTTTCATATTGTAGCAAGAAAACGTTTGAGTGACTTTGTTTTAAAGATTTTGATAGTTTCTTGACACATCGAGATAGTGGAAGGTCAGAAAGAAGGACGACGAAGATGATGACACGTAGAAGTTTTGTAGGAAAAACAGCGATGGGCGTTGCGGCTGCCTCACTGTCCGCGGCATCATGGTCGCGCGTTATGGGGGCCAATGATGACATTCGCGTCGGTTTCATTGGGCACCGCAGCAAGGGCGCGCAACATGTGGATGTCTTTCATCAGATGGAGGGCACGCGCGTCGTGGCGCTTTGCGATGCGGATGTTTCGGTTATGGATAAAACAGAAGCCAGGCTGCAAGAAAACGGCGGCGCTGTCAATAAATTTCTGGACATGCGCGATTTACTTGATCAAAAAGATATTGATGTTGTCGTTATTGCCACGCCAAATCATTGGCATTCGCTTGCCGCCATCTGGGCCATTCAGGCCGGCAAGGATGTCTACGTTGAAAAACCAATCTCGCACAATATCTGGGAAGGCCGCCAATTGGTCGAGTGTGCGCGCAAACATAACAAGATCGTTCAGGGCGGTACACAAAATCGCTCGGACGTTGGTCTGCGCGCCTTTAAAGACTATCTCGATGAAGGCAATCTCGGCAAAGTGAAATGGGCGCATGGTTTGTGGTTTAAACGCCGTGAATCCATTGGTAAGGTGAATGGACCGCAGCCGATTCCGGAATCTGTCGATTATAATTTATGGACTGGTCCGGCCGAACTTGAACCGCTGATGCGCGAAAATCTGCATTACGACTGGCACTGGATCTGGAATACCGGCAATGGCGATATGGCGAATATCGGCGTGCATCAAATTGATGATTGCCGCTGGCTGGCTGATCTGACCGGCGCGCCGAAAAGCGTCGTCAGTTTTGGCGAGCGTTGGGGCTACGTTGACGACGGCGAAACGCCGAATACCAATGTCGCGGTGTTTGAATATGATATTCCTCTGATCATCGAAGTTCGTGGTCTGCCCATGCAAAAAGGCGTCAATGCCATGGACAATGTCAAAGGCGTGCGCGATGGTGGAAACATCATCATGTGCGAAAACGGCTACTTTGCCGGCGGCCGCGGCGGCGGTTGGGTTTACGATCTCGACGGCAAAAAGGTCAAACAATTCCCCGGCGATGGCGGCGGTTTGCATCAGGCCAATTTTATCGAAGCCGTGCGTCATCGGGATCGCAATCTTCTGCATTCCGAAGTTGAGGAAGGCCACTATTCGGCTGCGGTGTGCCATATGGCCAACATCAGTTACATGGTCGGTTCGCACTCCAATTTTGACGCCGTCAAACAGGCCATTGGCGATAATCAACCAGCCATCGACCGCGTTGAAAGTATGCAGGATCATCTGGTCAAAAACGAAATTGATCTTGAGTCGCAACCGGTCAAGCTCGGCGCCAAATTGGCTTTTAATACCGAAAAAGAAGCGTTTGAAGGCGAACTGTCCTACGAAGCCAATATGTTCCTCAGCCGCAATTATCGCGAACCGTTTGTGGTGCCGGACAACGTCTGATTTTTACACTCGATCCTGGACAAACCCGATGCATGTACATGTTGTATCGGGTTTTTTTTATGTCGTTTCAACATATTGGCGAAAGTATAATTTTACAAAGTAAGAATCCCTCAAATGCCTGATAGTATCGGCTCCTATCTTTCAAGCATGTCCCTTTGTTTGCTTTGAAATCAACCGCGATTTACCTCGATACAATTTGAACTTTTTCTAGGAGGGTGCGAGACCGACATTCTCCCGCAATCGTTCCACATCGCGCAGCGGCGGCAGACCGAAATGCCTTTTGTATT
>CAYSNA010000549.1:0-3463 GCA_964432185.1 uncultured Cytophagia bacterium | reverse complement strand
CAGGCCTTTTTGGAAACAAGCGCCATGTTTTCAACCGGCCATGTCAAAATTATGACCAATGCTTATGCTAAAGATGTCGACTTGATGCCGAACGAACTCGCCATCATTGGCGTTGACAGTCTCATTTCCAATTTAAAAAAAGATCATCCATTTATGACATGGTCGCCGCGAATCAAATTTGGCGGCCTGCTTGACATCCCGGATGAAAACGGGGAAACGCGAATCCAGGCCATTGTTGCGGGAATCGCCATGAATTTGAACACCGGGCAGGATGCCGACATTCTTGGCATCCCCGACGCCATCGTTCAGGGCGCCATGCCCTCGGGCCGGGATGAGATCATCATTAGTGAGGATTTGCTAAAAAAACTCGACGTGGCTATCGGCGATTCGGCAACGCTTGTCAGCTCGACCATGTACGGCAGCATGAGCATGCACAATTTTAAAATTGCCGGCACTGTTAAATTTGGCATTACGCCAATGGACCGCGGCATGATCATCGCCAACCTGCCGGACGTGCAGACCGCCCTGGACATGCACGATGCCGCCGGGGAAATCCTCGGTTTTTTGCCAAATATGATTTATGAAGATGAGGTGGTCACGCAACTATCAAACGCCTTTAATGCCGGGCAAAATGCCGATGACGATTTTGCCATAAAAATGATCCGCTTGACGGATCAAGACGGCCTCGGCTCTTTGTTAGAAATGATGAACGGCATGAGCGGCGTCCTGAGCGCCATTCTCATTTTTGCCATGTCCATCGTCTTGTGGAACGCCGGCTTGATGGGCAGTCTGCGCCGTTATGGCGAAATCGGTTTGCGGCTCGCTGTGGGTGAAGCCAAGGGGCATGTCTATCGGTCGTTGCTGGGCGAGTCGGTTTTCATTGGCATCGGCGGTTCAATCATTGGAACGATTTTGGGATTACTCGCGACCTATTATCTGCAGGTCAAAGGCGTCGATATCTCCCAAATGACGCAAAACTCGTCAATGATGATGTCCAATATTGTTCGCGCGCACATCGTCCCAACCTGCTATTATGTTGGGCTCGTGCCCGGCGTCATTGCACCGCTGATCGGCACAGGCATCTCCGGCATCGGCATTTACAAACGGCAAACCGCACAATTATTCAAAGAACTTGAGGTCTAATATGAAATCGACTAAAAAGCAATCTCGCGCCAAGACGCCAAGACGCCAAGAATTATCTTTTTTAAGAAACAACTTTGGCGGCTTGGCGGCTTTGCGCGACATTTTTATCATAATGGTTATCGTGTCATTCACCTCGACCAACCTTCTCGCCCAACCGACGGGCGAAGACATCCTCAACCGCGTTGATGAGGTCATGACATCGGACACAAAAGTCATCACCTCCAAAATGATCATCCACGGTCGACGCGCCAGTCGGACGATTGAATCAAAATCCTGGATTAAGGGGCAGACCGAATCTTTCACCGAATATTTGGCGCCGGCGCGCGAGGCGGGCACCAAAATGCTAAAACTTGAAGATCAATTGTGGACATATTCACCGCAGACGGACCGCACCATTCGCATCTCCGGCCACATGCTGCGTCAATCGGTGATGGGCTCGGATTTGTCGTATGAAGATATGATGGAAGATCCGAAACTCGCCAATTTGTACAATGCACAAGTTGTTGGTGAAGAGACGGTTCTGGATCGTTCATGCTGGGTCGTTGAGTTGACCGCGAAAAATGAAGACATCGCCTACCACTCGCGCAAAGTCCTGGTGGACAAGGAGCGTTACATTCCGATGCGGGAAGAGCGCTACGCCAAAAGCGGTAAACTTTTAAAGACCACGACAATCAACAAAGTTGAGAAAATAAACGGCCGCTGGGTAGCGACGTCCATCACCTTTAAAGATGAATTGCAAAACAGTCAGGGCACCGAATTTATTTTGCAAGACGTGCAATTTAATGCGCCCATTCCGGATTATATTTTGACAAAGGCGTCGTTGAAAAAATAAGTCATCGCGAGTTAATAATTCGAAAAATCGAATTTTAATGAATAGGACAAGTCATTGCGAAGGATCCCGCGTTTTGTGCGGGATGCTGAAGCAATCCCCGGCGAAAGAGCAATCACTTTAAAAGATTGCCACGCAAGCCAGCAAAAACGTTGGCTTGCTCGCAATGACTTTTATGTCCTTAGAAGCCGTCCAACGTTCTTTGTTGGACGGCGTGGCGATCTTCACCGAAAAACATTGCTCTTTTTAGCGAGATTGCTTCGCTCCTTCGCAATGACTTTTTCATCATAATATCTCATTGGAATACGCATCACAATGAAAAAACTCCTCATCACCGGCGCCAGCGGATTTCTGGGCGGTCATATTTTTTCGCAAGCAGATAAACGATTTCAATGCTTGGGAACGTTCAACAATTTCACTGGGCCAGGCCCGTTTGCAAAGTGGGCAGCCATTGATTTGACAACTTTTCATCATGTGTTCACACTGATTGCCGAGTTCCAACCGGATATCATCATCCATGCCGCGGCCAACAGCAATTTGGATGATTGCGAACATAATCCTGAAAACGCGCATGCCGTCAATGTGTTGGCCACGGCGCACCTCGTCAGCGCGGCGCGGCAGGTAAATGCTCGTTTCATTTATGTTTCAACAGACATGGTATTTGACGGCGCCGGCTCACTTTATAATGAAGACGATCAAACCAATCCGATTTCGGTTTATGGTCACACCAAACTTCAAGCTGAAAAAGTTGTGGCACGTCTCGACAATCATGTCATCGTTCGCTCGGCGCTGATTTACGGTCGTCCCATTTTTGGCGGTTCGTCTTTTTCCATGTGGATGGAACATCGTTTTCAGCACAATGAGAAAGTACCACTTTATGTCGATCAATTTCGCTCGCCGGTTCTGGTTGATAATCTGGCAGAAATTTTACTCGAATTATGCGATTCAAAATTCACCGGCGCGTTGCACATCGGCGGCGCCAATCGTATTGACCGATTTTCCTTCGGCCAACAGATGTGTCAAATCCTCGGCTACGATGCCTCCCTCCTTCAACCGACTCACATGCACGATCACACGCCATGTGCGCCCCGTCCGCGCGATGTTTCGTTGAATATTGATAAAGCAATCAGTATATTGAATACGAAAATATTATCAACCGAACACGGTTTACGACGATTAAAAAAATGAAAGCAAGGGGCTGGTCGATGTGACCCGGCAGAGTCCATAATCCTGTTTTCACTTTTTCAAATTTTGATCATCTGGAGGAAAAATGCGGAGACGAGAATTCCTGCAAAAATCAGCGCTCGGCGCCCTGGCGCTGTCCACACTCTCCACACAGCGATGCGCTTCATTTTCGGGTCAACGCCCCAACATACTTTTTGCCATTTCCGACGACCAATCCTGGCCGCACACCAGCGCCTATGGCTGCACGTTTGTCAACACGCCCGCGTTTGATCGCGTAGCGCAAGAAGGCGCGTTGTTCAACAATGT
>CAYSNA010000548.1:0-3477 GCA_964432185.1 uncultured Cytophagia bacterium | reverse complement strand
AGCCGCTTTTGCTGGATTCGCCCTTCCGTCTCGATTTTAAAGGCATGCCGCCGTTGGCCACAAATCTTAAAGTGGTTGAAGAAGAGCCGGCCGCGTTTAACGAAACCTGGGAGCCGGTTTTTGGCACGCACAAAAAAATCGTCAACCACTATAATGAAGTGACACTGACGTTGCAGGAAACGGTCGCGCCGAATCGCACCTTTACCTTTGCTGTGCGCGCCTTTAATGATGGTGTCGCTTTTCAGCACGGTATTCCCGCGCAAGATGGAATTTCAGATTTTGCCATAACTCAAGAATTCAGCGAATTTCATTTTCCCATCGATCCCACCTGCTGGATCGGGCATTATCCATCGTTTCGCGGACACCAGGAAACCGAGTATCCTAAAATGCAGTTGAGCGAGTCCAAACCGGGACAAATTATTGCCTGCCCCCTGCTGGCGCAATTGCCAAACGCCTGGGTGGCGCTGACCGAAGCCAATCTTGTCGACTGGGCCGGCGTCTATTTTACGCGCCACTTGACAATTCCAAACGCGGTTGTGACCTTGTTGTCGCCGCGAATTGACCAGCCGGATGTGGCCGTGATTTCAACAGCGCCGCGTCTGTCGCCCTGGCGTCTGATTTTGATCGGCGACAAACCGGGCGATCTGATCGAATCCAACATCATTCTCAACCTGGCCGATCCGCTGGCGATTGACGATCCCTCCTGGATCGAGCCCGGCATTTCGGCGTGGGACCGCTGGTGGCCCGGCAGTTATGCTCCGGATTTTGACGGCACCATGGGCGTCAATCAGGAATCGATGAAATACTTTATCGATCTGGCCGCGGACATGGGCTGGGAGTATCAACTTGTGGATTGGGAATGGTACGGCCCGCCGTTTGATCCGACCAAACCGTTTGGATCGGCAGGCAATCCGGCGGCGGATTTGACCAAATCCATCGACGTCATCGACATTCCCGAGCTGGTCAAATATGCGGGCAAAAAAGGCGTTAAAATTCTCGTTTGGCTCGATTGGGAAAATGCCGATCGCCAAATGGACAAGGCATTCCCATTATATGAAAAATGGGGCGTTGCCGGCGTTAAAGTTGATTTTATGGCGCGCGACGATCAATATGTCGTCAACTTTTATCATCGGCTCGTCAAGCTGGCGGCGAAACATCATCTCACGGTGGATTTCCACGGCGCCTACAAACCGACCGGTTTCCGCCGCGCCTACCCGAATTTGCTGACGCGCGAAGGCGTGCTCGGCAACGAGTACAGCAAATGGAGCGATCGCATCACGCCGACGCATGATTGTATTTTGCCATTTACGCGCATGCTCTGCGGTCCCATGGATTATACGCCCGGTGGTTTTCGCAATAAAACGCCGGACACCTTCCGCACCAAACCGGATGATCAGCCGGGACCGTTTGTCATGAACACGCGCGCGCATCAACTGGCGCAGTTTGTTGTTTATGAAAGTCCGCTGCAAGTCGCCTGTGATTCGCCGTACAATTACCGCGTCTCCCCCGCCGGCACGGAATTCCTCAAAGTGGTGCCGACCGTCTGGGATGATACCAAAGTCATTGACGGTTTTCCCGGCGAGTTTATCCTCATCGTCCGGCAGCATGGCCTCGACTGGTACCTCGGCGGCTTGAATAATGAAACCGCCAAATCCATGGAGATTCCGCTGACGTTTTTGGGCAACGGCTCATTCATCGCAAAAATATTCGCCGATCCTGAAGAAGCGGCCGATTATCCGGATCGTTTGTTACAATACGAAAAAAAGGTCAGCGCCAGAGAAACCTTAAAAATTGACATGGCCGGCAGCGGCGGCGTCGCCATTCAGTTTGTGCCGGTGAAATAAGAAAATATTAATCAATCTAAACGCAGAGCCGCAGTGACGCAAAGAAACGCGGAGGGGGATCTTTATATGCATGAAAATGAAATATCTGAAAAGATAATCGGAGCCGCTATTGAAGTGCACAAAATTCTTGGCCCCGGACTATTGGAATCGGTTTATGAAGAAGCGATGTGTCATGAACTGTCGCTTCGCGGATTGAAATTTAGTCGTCAGCAATCTGTTCCAATAATATTTAAAGGTATAAAACTCGGCACCAATCTTCGTCTTGATCTTTTAGTTGAAGAGAAGGTTATTGTAGAAATCAAAGCAAAAGAATTACTATCAGAAATAGACAAACCACAACTATTGACCTATCTTCGACTAAAAGATAAAAAGTTAGGATTGTTACTGAACTTTCATGCCAAACTTTTACGCGACGGCATTCATCGTGTCGTGAATGACTTGTAATCAACTCAGCGTCACTCTGCACCTCGGCGTTCACTGAAAAATCAATCTAAACGCAGAACCGCTGTGAGACCAAGATCACGCGGATAGAGATTAAAGAATGCACAAATAGGAATCTTGCTAAAATTCTATGTGATGGTAATCATCATGTCGGAATGATTTATAATCAACTCTGCTCAGCTTTGCTCCTCCGCGCCTCTGCGTTAAATAATCTCTAATCTCAAACACAGGAAGACCAATGCAACACAAACATATCACCGTTTTGATTTTGCTCATTCTCACGGTTTCCCTCTTTGCCATCGAATTTGACTGGAAACCGCTGATGGAACCCGGCTCGGGTGGGCGTCTCACATCTCTCATAGTCTCACCGCACGATCCGAACCGCATTCTCGTTGGCGGCGACATGCTCGGTGTCGGCATCAGTCTGGACCGCGGTGATTCGTGGGGTATCACCTTTGGTTTTGACAGTTGGGAGATGGCCGACTTTTCCTGGCATCCGACCGATCCGAACATCGTTTGGGTCGGCTCCATGAGCGGCCCATACAAAAGTGAGGACGGCGGCGTCAACTGGATATCAAAACGTAAAGGCATGCCCGCCATGGCCGGCTCTTATACCGCGCCGATTGAGCGAGTGCTGTTTGATCCTAACAATTCAGATCGCCTGATTGCCGTCGGCGGATCGCATCGTCGCTGGGAAGCCAATGTGGGATCGCCCAAATGGGGCGTTGTGTGGGAAAGCACCAACGGCGGTGAGAATTGGTCGCAGGTCGGCTCCATCAAAAATACAAACATCGTGGCCGCCGGTTTTGCCGCCGGATCATCGGATATTTTGTACGCGGCTGTCAACAACACAGGCGCTTTTCTCAGCGAGGATGGCGGGCACACGTGGGAGGACATTACCACTAATTTGCCGAGCAGCAACATCAACTGGATCGAGCCGCACCCGACACTGCCGAACGTTGCTTATGTGGCCATGGGAAATCATAAACCATCCGGCGCCTCTCAATTTGAGCCCGGCGGTATTTACAAGACCGAAGATTATGGCCGGACATGGACCGCGAAAAACAAAGGATTAGCGCAGAATAAAGACGCCAATACCAATCAAACCGCAAAATATGAGGTGGTCGTGATCTGTGCGTCGGATGCCAATGTTTTGTTCACCGGCAATACGTCGTGGAACAACAATTATCCA
>CAYSNA010000547.1:0-3479 GCA_964432185.1 uncultured Cytophagia bacterium | reverse complement strand
CTTGTTGCACTTGAAACTTGAATTCAGGTAACGTTTATTTTAGAATTTTAGGTATTAAACAAACAGCTAAAATTGGGAGAGCAACGTATGTTTGAACAGGCACAGAAATCTGATGGAAAAATGAATCGTCGGCAATTCCTGGGGACAACAGCGACAGGAATAGTGGCGGCATCGGCTCTGATTGGAACTGCAAAGGCGCAGCCGGATAACATAAAACTCGGTCTCATCGGCGCCGGCTGGTACGGCATGGTTGATATGAAAGCGGCTTTCAAAGTTGGCGGCGTGGAGTGTCTTGCAATTTGTGATGTGGACTCTGAACATCTCGAAAAAAGCGCCGTTGAAATTGAAGAGATGCAGGGTTTTAAGCCACAGATGTTTAAAGATTACAAAAAGCTGCTGGAAATGGACGAGCTGCAGGCGGTCATCATTGCGACGCCGCCGCATTGGCACGCGCTGCAGTTCATTGCGGCGGTTGAACGCGGACTGGATATTTACTGCGAAAAACCGCTGGCGTATGATATTCGCGAAGGCCAGGCCATGGTCAAGGCCGCCGAACAGGGCGAGCAGATGATTCAAATCGGTTTTCAGCGCCGCCAGGCCAAGGCGCTGCAGAGCGCGCGTGAATTTATCCGAGCCGGCAATATTGGAAATATTGTTCAGGTTGATGTGCAAATTCATTACAGCGCTCCGCTCAGAGACGCCACCCCGCAGGATCCGCCGGTTTCGCTCGATTGGGACGAATGGTGCGGCCCGGCGCCCAAATTGCCGTATAGCCCGCAAATTGGCCATTTTGCCTGGCGACTTGAAAAAGAGTACGGTCATGGGCATTTGGTCGATTGGGGCATTCACCTGATCGATGCGACGCGCTGGGTATTGAATGAGACCATGCCGACGACCATTCAGGCGTTTGGCGGTATTTACAAACTGAAAAATGAAATCACCACGCCGGACAGTTTGACGGCGAATTTTGATTTTGCCACCTGTCCGGTCACCTGGAGACATCGTTTGTGGGGCGCGAAGGAATATGTCGACGAAACCAATAATGGCATCTTTTTCTTTGGTGACAAAGGCACGGTCTTCGCTTCGGATCGACGCTGGGTTTTTATCCCAAGTGAAAAAAATGCTGACCGACAAGTGTTTGAGGAAGGCAACGATGCCGGTCGCGATGAGATGGCGAATTTTCTCGATGCGGTTCGTACCCGAAACGCCGAAAAGCTGCACTCGCCGCTCGATGCATTTTATAGCACCGCCACCACGCAGCTCGGCATGATTGCTTATGAATCCAACAGCATTGTCCAATGGGATGCCGCAACACACGAGGTCGTCGATAATAAAAACGCAGCACAGTTAGTGAAGCGCGAGTATCGCGCGCCGTGGCAACATCCTTTTAAAGGATAAAGTTTTGCAATATGGAACGTGCGACGCACGTGCGAATTTTAAAGGATAATTATGCGATTAACCTGTCAGGATTTTAAATCCTGACAGCGTTTTTTTCAAGAGTAAGGAACCGGGAAAAAGTTTCAATTAATCGTGCGCGAAATGATCATGTTGCCGTAAAAGAGTATTAATCCTGCCATCAATCATGAAACATTTCTGGGTCAAATTTGTTTTATGAGGTACATGTCGAGCTCTTCAAATCGATGGCGTAATTAGAAAGCGGGCAACAAAGAGGTAACTCATGCAACTCACGTTTTACGGTGTACGAGGGTCAATACCGGTTCCGGACACGGACATGATAAAGTTTGGCGGGAATACGTCATGTGTTTATATCAAACTCAGTGACGGTAAAAATCTTGTTCTCGATGCCGGCACAGGAATTCGCCTGCTCGGCAAACGCCTGCTCTCATCCTCAGATCCAATTCACATCCTGGTGAGCCACAGTCACTGGGACCATGTCATCGGCTATCCATTTTTTCAACCGATTTATCAAGAAGGGCGTGATATTTTTATCTATCAAAGTCGCTCCGGCGGGCACGAGCAGTTGTGCTCCCTGCTTGAACAGATGGACGGTGCGCATTTTCCGATCAGCGCCGATCAGTTGCCCTCCAGAACCCGATGTTTTCTCGATGATGTTGAAGGCGAGTTGAAACGCCAGGGTTTTGATATTCGGAGAAAAACGTTAAATCATCCCGGGCACGGGTACGCCTACCGAATCCACGATAACGGCGCCAGTTGTGTGTACGCCACCGATAACGAACTGCCGCTGCCGGAGGATCCGAAATCAAATTATCAGGAATGGGTGGAGTTTTGTCGCGGCGCCGATGTGCTCATTCATGACGCCCAGTATCTGGAAGACGAGATGTTCAATAAACGCGGTTGGGGACATTCGTCGGTGTCGCGTGTGTGGCAGTTGGCGCTGGATGCCGGGGTGAAAAAACTCGTGCTTTTTCATTATGATCCGGACCGCACCGACCTGGAAGTGGAACAAATTCAAAATGAAACGCGCGCTTTTTTCCACAAAATGAATGGCGACATAAAAAGCGTGTGCGCGTATGAAGGGCTGGTGCTCGATATTGTCGCGCAGCAGCAGTACGATAAAGTCGATGCAAAAATCGCACAGGCGTGCTGATTATTCTCCTACGCTTGCATATTTGAACGATAGATAAAAAGACCTCCTTTCTGCAGAAACAAACCATTTCATCTGGTTTTCGAGAAACCGGCCGACGAGCTCGATGCTCCCATAATTATTCTGGATTCATAATTTCTGTCTAATTCGTTTTGACATTTCGTTTTCAAGCCCTATCTTTCTTGTGTCACACGACAAAAAGAAAATCCACCCACTACAGGGCAGCGATATGATAAAGCGTCTTTTCTTTCTTGCGTTGGTATTTTTCCTCCTCGGCTGTACAACTCCACCTCAACCGGTTTTTCCGGGCGCTGACTGGGAACGTCGAACACCGGAAAGTCAGGGCATCGATTCCGCAAAAATGCAGACGGCATTGGATTTTCTCGAATCCAAATCCAAACATAACGGCAACAAAGAATTGCTCATCGTGCGAAACGGTTACCAGATTTATGGCGGCGACCAAATCGACAGCGTGCATAATATCTGGTCCTGCTCGAAAACATTCACTTCTACAGTGCTTGGATTATTGGTTGATGACGGTATTATTTCGCTGGACGATCTGGCGGCTGATTACGAACCGCTATTGCGCGATCTTTACCCCACCGTAACGTTTCGTCATTTCGCCACCATGACTTCCGGCTACAGCGCTGTTGGTGACAGCCGCTGGGAAACGGCCGACTATGCGGATTGGTCGTGGACGGTCTACGAACCGGATAGACCGTTTTTTGCGCCAGGCACCGCGTTCGCCTATTGGGATGAAGCGCAAATGATGTTCGGCCGCGTATTGACGCAGGTGCTGCAAAAATCCATGCACGACTTTCTTCGTGAAAGAATTACTGATCGCATCGGCTTGGGCGAGTGGTTTTGGTATCCGGAAAAAGAGCTGGATGGTATTCCCATCAACAACGGCTGC
>CAYSNA010000546.1:0-3503 GCA_964432185.1 uncultured Cytophagia bacterium | reverse complement strand
AGCACCAGGGCTTTTTTGTTCGGTGAACTGGGGAACGGCGGTGGCGTCGCGGCGTCCAAAACTTGCACCGTGGGGGTGTTGCGCGCCTCTTCTATTTTAGCCTGATAATATTGCTGATTCAACAATTGCCAGACCGTCTCCTGCACTTTGACCTCCCGCATCAGCTCCGCAAGTTCGAGCGCCACTTCCGGCACATCATTGAAGACGAGATAGAGCTCAGAGTCGTCGCCGGAGCCGGTTTGCATCTCGGCATAAGCTCGCTCCATTTCGCGCAATTCCTGCCGTGCCCGGACCACGAGCGGATTACTCGGTTTCATCGATTGCAGCATGACGCCGATCTCGGTCTTTTTGGTGATGATCTCGCCCTGCAGCACGCCCGCCTGTTCAATGGAGGCGGCCATCTGGTTTTCCAGAGCGACGGCTTTGTTTTGCTGCTGAAATGTTGCCAGCGCGCGCGTCGCCTGGACGAGTTGGGTGTGCGTCTGGTCGAGCTGTGCTTCCAGATAAACGCGCGAATTCTTCGCCTGCGACACGCTTTTTTCCTGGTTGACACGATCCAATTCTTCCACATAAGCATTCGCCACATCCGCCGCCAGTCTGGCATCGCCGAGTTCAACAAGGATCGAGATGATGTTTTGCTGCGATTGCATAAAGCGCGCTTTTTTACGCATCTCGATCAAACCAAGCTCAATATTCGGCGCTTTGATGATGCGATAAAGCGGCAACGAATCCGGGGTGAATTGCAGATTCAACACGCGCTCATTGACCGCGCGGCTTTTCAACACCTCAACAAGAATATCTGCCGTTGAAGCCGTCCCCGGCAGCGACAGCCCCGGCACCGAGACATCCGATAAAAAACTCATGGACATTTTATTGTCTTCAGACGGCGGCATAAGCGTGGTCACGGCGAGATATTTTTTCGGCAGCACAAACGACAGCACGGCGACGATCACAACCGTGATAAAAACATTGCGCACAATAATCCATCGTGCTGACAGAATCGCAAAAAGGGGTGGAAACAGATCGATTTCTTTTTGTTCACTCATTTTATGTTCCTGATCCAGTTCATCGGACGTTGATAAAAGAAAAAAGCACTAGCAGTACGGATGCGCACGATCGCTTTTAAAGATCGATGTGGTGTTGTCCTTCGCTCGCAATCACCTTAATTTGCGGCCGTTCGAATGACCAGATAAACCGCCGCAAGCTGACCGAGCACGATCACGGAATCGTAGAAAATTTTCCACCAGTCGCGGTCGCTCTTGCGCGGGACAAAAATGCGGTCGCCCGGTTCAAACGCTTTAATATCGTCAACGTCCTTGATCTCGCCCGTCACTTTGATAATTTTCGTGCGTCCTTTGTCCGCGTCCCATGTGTAGCCGCCGGACTTTTGGATGTAGTAGTTGAAACTGGCGTTCGGTACAAACAGAATGCCGCCCGGTTTGGAGACGCGGCCGGAGACATAAATCACGTCCGGTCGTTTGGGGACGTGTATGACGTCGCCATCCTTCAACAACACATCTTCGGCCTCGTTGCCCTCAAGCATCAATTTTTTAAAATCGACGACGATTTCATTGATATTATCCGAGTTGTGTTTCATCACCAGATACTCATACTCGGAATTGCTCATTTCAGCGCGCGACATTTCCGAGAGACGTTCAAACTCCTTGTCCTCGATGAGCATTTCATATTTGCGTTCAAGTTTGGATTCGCCGATGAGCGCATCGTCGGTAAAACCGCCGGCGTGACGAATGATATCGCTCAGGCGCGTTGTATCGATGATAATCGGATAAAATCCCGGGAATTTGACCTCGCCGCGAATTTCGACGAGCGCGCCGAGTTCCCAATTTGGGATTTTGCGAATAAAAACCTGATCATCCGGTTCGAGAATAACATCAACTGAATCATGACCACTCATCAATTTTTGCAGGTTGATGCGAATATTGGAAATTTTATTGCCGGGATCGACTTTGGCGACTTCGGCCTCCAGCATGTAAGCGCTGCGGGTTAAATTGCCGGCCTGCAAAATGAGATCGCTGACGCGCATGTTATACTGAAATTCATACTCGCCGGGATCATTCACTTCACCATAAATCGACACCGAGTCTTGCGGCGCCTGATCCTGCAGCGAGAAAACGCGGATTCGATCTTTATCGTGGAGCAGCACATTGTTCAGCGAATCCGTGCACGGGTTGCTGCTAAAATCGATGTAGTGCGCCGTACGCCCGCCGTTTGACGCCACGCTGCTGACTTCAACTTTTTGCAGATAGGAAAAACGCGTAAAACCACCGGCCAAATCAATGACATCACAAACTCGCTCCGGTTTGTTGGGATTGAGTTCGTAGATGGCTTCGCGGTTCACTTCGCCCATCACCTCAACGGAGTTTTGAATGACCGGTACAAAAATGATGTCGCCGCTCTGCAGCGAAAAATTTTGCCGTCCCGTTGGACGCAACATAAAATCATAAAGATCAACGCGTGCGACAAGACTGTCCTGGCGAAAGATTTGGATATTACGTAGCGAGCCTTCTGCAGTGAGACCTTGGGCGCGGGTGACAAAATCGAGAACGGAGCTGAGTGCGCTGCCGCTATAGTTTCCCGGTTTAACGACCTCACCGATGACGCTGAGACCAACCAGTTTCGGCATCGTAAGCATGATGTTCAAATTAAAATTGCTATAGATGGTGCTGAGTTTCTGATCAAGCCGTGTGCGAAATTCATCCAACGTGAGGCCGTTAACGTAAAGAAATCCCAGTGTCGGCACATAAATTTTGCCGTCCACACTGACGATCAGCGTGTAGGGTTCATCCTCGGATTGACCGCCCAGAAAAAGGCTTAATTGGTCGCCCGGCCCTAGCTGGTAATCGGCCGGCAAGGCGCCGCCATTCAACTCATTCTGGATGGATTCGCTCATTTGGAACAGATTGGCGCCGAAGCGCTGCAAACCCGTTTGGGGCTGCATCGGCGCCGTAGTTACGGTTGTCGGAATTGTGTTGCTTTGTGAGGCAATGGGATTTGTTTGAGCCAATACAACAGATGCAGTCAACACAAAAAGTACGACGATTGTCGCGAAGCTATTATCTCTCATGTCTTTTGGCACGTTTGGGTTTTTGGGAAATTAGACAATAAATCCTTATTATTCAATACATATGTACAGGGAAAAATTCCTTTTAAAACTATCAAGAGTGAACAAAAATGGTGTGGATTTCGGGACACCCTCCACAACTCACAATCAGCTCCCCTCATGCAATGACAGTGCCAATTTTTTCAATTACACCGTTAAAAAAATGGGATATGGTAGGTATCCGGTGAATGACACCTTGGTTTGTATTGAAATTGTTTTTGAATTCATTTTGACCACGAATTTCACCAATTATGCACGAATTTACACGAATTAGAGATTTTTTATTTTTTAATTCGTGCGCATTCGTCAAAATTCGTCTAATTCGTGATTCATTACCGGACACTTTTTGAATAACGGGTAAAACTATGCTAAATCTGAGATT
>CAYSNA010000545.1:0-3515 GCA_964432185.1 uncultured Cytophagia bacterium | reverse complement strand
AAAAATTGGCGATTCCGGCGATTTTATCATTTTTAAAAATCACTATAATGAACACTCAAAATGGTATGCCGAGCACACGTATGTGGATTTGCTTATCCCCGGCGTGACGGAAAAATTTATCGACGTGACCATGAAAGGTTACGAAGAACGCGCCGGTGATGAATTCGGCACAACACTGCCCGGCGTGTTTACGGACGAGCCGAATATTAATCCCGGCGGCCGCGGCGTGATGCGCACCACCCCGGCGATGTTTGATGAATTTAAAAAACGCTGGGGCTATGACCTGACACCGCATCTGCCGAGCATTTTTAAAGAGGTCGGCGACTGGAAACGCGTGCGCCACAATTATTATGAACTGCTGCTCGAACTGTTTATCGAACGCTGGTCCAAGCCGTGGTATGAATACACGGAGAAAAAGAACCTCGCCTGGACCGGCCATTATTGGGAGCACGGCTGGCCGAGTCCCGTGCACGGCGGCGATAATATGGCGATGTATGCCTATCATCAGGTGCCGGCCATCGACATGCTGTTCAACACGGCGGACACGGACGGCTCGCAGTTCGGCAATATCCGCGCGGTGAAAGAATTGCGCAGCATCGCTAATCAATTTGATCGTGTGCGTACGCTGAGCGAAACCTACGGCGCCGCCGGCTGGGAATTGACCTTTGAGGATATGAAACGCAACGGCGACTGGGAGTATGTGCTCGGCGTCAATTTTATGAACCAGCATTTGACCTATATGAATTTGACCGGTGACCGCAAGTACGATTTCCCGCAGGGCATCTGTTACCACACGCCGTGGTGGAACGAGTACACAAGTTTAAACGATTATTTTGCCCGGTTATCGGTCGCCCTGTCCAGCGGCGAGCAGCTCAACGACATCCTGATTCTTGAACCGACAACCACGACATGGATGTATTATTCGCCAACCCAATCGAATGCAACGTTAAATAAAATCGGTAACGCGTTCGACAACTTTTTGAACCAGCTGGAAGATTACCAGGTGGAATACGATCTCGGCGCTGAAAACACCATCAAAGATTTTGGTTCTGTTGATGGCCATACATTCGTCATTAACAAAAGAGCGTATGGCACGGTTGTGCTTCCCCCCTATTTTGAAAATTTTGATAAACGCAGCATAAAGCTGCTGCAAGAGTTTCTCGACAACGGCGGAAGGATTTTATCGTTTGTCGACTCGCCTTTTTTGGTGGACGGCAACCCGGCGCACTCTGGTGAAAAACTTGCATCATCGCCAGGCTGGCAGCCCGTCAAAAACATTGATGAGTTGATCGACAACATAAATCTGCAAAAGTTCCGGCTTGAAAATCCCAAAAACGTCAAGGGTGATTTGTATCACATGCGTCGCGAATTGGAAAACGGGCAGATTGTTTTTCTCACCAATTTTAGTTTGACCGAACAGTCGGTAGGCACGTTTTCGATGAACGGCGCATCGGCCAAAAAACTGGATGCCTTTACCGGCGAAACCGAACCGTATCCGGCGCACTCGGAAAACGGCCGCATCAACATTTCATTTGACATACCACCGGCCGGAAGTCTGCTGTTATTCGTCAGCCACACAGAAACTCCGCCGCTGCCGCCACGACGCGAATCTCAGTTTAGCAAAATTGAAACGGCGAAAACAAGCGTGACTCGCCTCTCTCCCAACATCATCAATCTGGATTATATAAATTTGAAGATCGGCGAGAATACTTTTGAGGATATTTATTTTTATTCCGGTGGCTACAAAATCTGGCAAGCGCACGGGTACGACGAAAATCCCTGGGTGTCGTCCGTGCAGTGGAAGCAGCAATGGGTTGAGGCAGACACCTTTAAGGCCGGCAGCGGCTTTGAGGCGAGTTATCCGTTTGTTGTCGAAAACGGCGTAAATCTCGCTTCTCTGAAAGCAGTTGTTGAAAATCCCAATTTGTGGCAGGTGAAAATAAATGGCGAAAATATAAAGCCAATCCCCGGCGAATGGGCCATTGATAAAACCTGGGGTCTGTTTGATATCAGCAATCATGTTAAAATCGGCGAGAATGAAATTTCAATCGTGATGCAGCCCATGTCCATTTATGCGGAGATCGAGCCGGTCTACGTGATGGGCGATTTTGATCTCAAAGAAGCGGAGCATGGCTGGATTCTCTCCAAACAAACGGACATTGATTTGGGCTCGTGGAAAAATCAGGGTTTGCCATTTTATGCATACGATATGCGCTACAGCAAAACCGTTTCAGGCATCGACAACAAAAAGGTCAAAGTTCGGCTCAACGACTGGAAAGGCACGGTCGCCTCGATTTACGTGAATGGTCAAAAAGCCGGCATCATCGGCTGGCAGCCGTACGAACTGGACATTTCCGATTTCTGCACATCCGGCGATAATCACGTAGACGTTATTGTCACCGGCAGTTTTAAGAATCTGCTTGGGCCGCATCACAACGTCACGCGGCGCGGCATTGTGACGCCGTGGAGTTTCAAATACGCGCCCGAGCAGCAGCCCAAAGGTTCGGATTATGATCTGCTGGATTATGGCCTGATGGATGATTTTGAGATGTTGGTCAGTGATTTTTAGGAGAAAGCCATGAAGGCGACAATTTTTGTTTTGATGCTTACGTGAACACTGTTCGCGACGGATGTTCGGGAATTGATGCAGCAGCTTGATGACTCTGAGGCGCTGCTTCTTCAAATGGAAAAGTCGGCCATGACCGCGGCATCA
Organism: uncultured Cytophagia bacterium; assembly: GCA_964432185.1. GTDB lineage: Bacteria > Zhuqueibacterota > Zhuqueibacteria > Residuimicrobiales > Krinioviventaceae > Kriniovivens. Next base: position 802 of record CAYSNA010000545.1, on the reverse strand, counting down.
ACGACTCGCATTGAAGAAGTGAAGAATCAGATTCTTGATCTAAAAAACGAGTTGCGGAGCGTTCATCTGCCGAATCCCGCGCAAAAACCATTACAAGCCACCGTCGCCACAAGTGATTTTGAACTCGTGACCGCCTACATCTACAAATGGACGGAAACCATTGAGCGAATTGTTGTAAAAATTCAAAATCGCTCTTTTAACTATGCCGAATGGGTCAAGATACATTTCTATTTTTACAAAAATAATATTCGGGTCGGTAATGACTTTACATACATCGATTTTGACACCTATCAGCATACCGGCGTGCTGCCGTATCATGATTCGTTCGCCGAGACCTTTATCGACAAAATGGATTATGATGAGATACGAGTCGAATTTGAGTACACCAAATTTGTTAACGGTCAAGGCTCGGCTTTATCCGAAGGATTGCTGCAACTCTTAAATGTGGATGTTGGAACGGGCAGTCTCGCGGCATGGAGCGGATCGGTCAATAACGGCACCGGCTATTCGGTCGAGTATCCAAAAATCTATGCGAACATTATTAAAAATCATAATCTCATCGATATCGACGGCACGTATCTCGACACCGAGTGTCAGGGTAATCGTACGATCATTATCGATTATGTCATTGATTCCCCCCTCGAAGCGCAGGAGATCAACCTGCATAATTGCAGCGGCAATAATGTAAATTTGGGCGGCTGGTATCTCGGCCACAAAAATGCGCCATATGCTTACGTCGTACCGAAAAACACGATCATTGATGCCGGCGGTTCTTTATCGTTCTATAATGGTGATTTGAATT
>CAYSNA010000544.1:0-3515 GCA_964432185.1 uncultured Cytophagia bacterium | reverse complement strand
GAGGAGGCCCAGGGCAAGACCCTTCACTCGATCCAGCACAAATGTTTTGAGCGTCGTTTTGTTAAAGCCAACTTTTTCCTCGATGACAAAGGTAGTATACAGGCTAAAGGGCAAGAACAGGATCGATTTGGCGAACATCAGCGCGCCCATAAAAATCAGGCCGTTCCAGATGGGGGAGAGGCCGAAAGCGCGCACGGTCACATCCAGCCAGTTAAAGCCGCCGAGAAACCAGAAAAGCAGCAGCACGGTGAGGTCCACGGTCTCGACTAAAAAACCAAATCGCGTATAGGTGCGGGTATATTCTTGCGATGTGCTATACTTCTCTTTATCGTAAAATCCATGAAACTCGTGCGGCAGTTCCGGGCGCATGTTTTTCAGGTTCAGCCGGTCCGCAATTTGGGAAAGCACAAATTCTACAAAAAGAGTACCGAGGATAATGACAGCATAAATATTCATGTTAAAAATCTCGTCTTTGGGATCAGAATAGTTTGGCTTGAATGACCTGGCGGAAGCGCAGGGCGGATTGCTGCTCCGGCTGCAAATCGAGGACTTTGTTGCAATCCTCGAGCGCCTGCGGAAAATCGGCCATTTCAAAATAGACATGCGCGCGGCCAAAATAGGATTCGGCTTGCGTCGGATCAATCTCCAGCGAACGGTCAAAATCCTCCAGGGCGCGATCAAACATTTTTAGCATCCGGTACGACAATCCCCGATTGTTGTAAGCGCGGAAATTTTGCGGATTGGTCTGGATGGCGTGGGTGAAATCTTCAATGGCGAGCTCGTAATTGGACTGGACAAAGTAGACCATACCGCGGTGGTTCGAAATGATCGAGTAGACGTTATCATCCGGTTTGGCCTTGAGAATGCGGTTATAACATTCGAGCGCAGTGTCGTAATCCTGTTTGGCGTGCGCATCCAGGGCTTTGAAGAGAAGTTTATCCAGCGATCCGTTGGTCAACTCTTCTTCCGCAACCGCTTCCAGAATAGTCTGCGGCTGCACGTTCTTGTCGTATCCGTGAATGTTTTCAATCGCATTGACTTTTTCCTGAAGGGAGCGACGCCGTTTGTCGTCGCGTTCCTGACGCTCGCGCTGGTAATCGCGAATTTCCTGAAAAATGATATCAGACAGCGTGAGGCTGGCATTCAGCGACGCCAGCTTGCGTTTTAACTGCTCATTCAGCAGCGAGGCATCGGATTTGTAAATAACCTCGTGTTCGACTTCAGCCCAGGCATCCTGCAGTTTGGTGCGAAGTTGAATTTCGCACACCAAATCGGTATACGGAATTTTGTGCGAAACGATATCCTCGGGCAGCCTGACCTGAAGATGAATGGAATCGTAGCCAAACTCGCGGAAGGTGTGTTTTGAGCCCTTGGTATCGACTTCGAGGATATCAAAATTTTGCATGAGAATATCTTTGATGACATCCAGATCGCCAAGGAAAGAGGCGATCACGCGAACGCCGATGATGTCCTGGATCAGAATCGGATTGCGCCCCTCATGGTAAAATTTCAGCACTTTATTAAAATAGCTGTCAAAAGTTTTAAAGCGGAAGCGGGTGACCACATTGAGGCCATACTCGGCAAGGAGACGGCGAATTCTTCGGCTTATTTTAGCTTGGGCTAATTCATATTGCGGGCGATAGCGGTCGTACAATCGTTTTGTCTTGGCACGCGAAGGAATCTCGTCGATGCGTCTTGGGGTAGTCATGATGCTGAACACTCTGATTTAAACACTGTTTCGCCGGCCTTCAATATAAAGATTATTCTAGAATAACGGAAGACTATTCGGGAGATTTACAACAAAATATAAGTGCGAGAATTTCCCCAATGTGTCGGCGATTTTTATTTTCTTTTGCGCGCGTATCTCAGGTAATTGTCGCGCGAGGCGATACCGATATAACCCGAGTAGATGCCGCCGCTGCGGCCGTTATCATACACGCGCACGGCAATAATATTGGGCTGCGACGTCTGGATGAGGAACGCCGGGATGAAGAATTCGCGTTCCGAGTCTTTTTCACTTTTCGGTTTATCTTTGTCATTTTCCGGAAGACTTCCCGTTTCACCCAGCAGTGCACCGTTAAAATAAACCTGATCGACATCGTTCACCTTGCCGATTAAAAGGATGGGTTTTGACCGAGCCAGTCCCTTTGAAATTTTGACACTTTTGCGGTACCAGGCATATCCGTCGTAATTCGCATAGCCCTGCTGCTCCCATGTGCTCGGCACCGGAATGGATTTCCAGCTTTTATCGTCAAAATCAGCGGTAGCCCATTCGAGATCATCGCCAATTTTAAATTTCCACGGGCCGCTCAGATCAATGTCCAGCGCCAACTCGCTGTGTTTGGAATAGATGCCGACATCGCCGTCGACGATGCCGCCGCCGCCCTGGTGATCGTAGACGCGCACCGACAGGGTGTTTTCTCTGCCAAATTCAATGAAATTTGACGGGATTTCATACATGCGGTCGACGTCGTAAGCGGTGATATAATTTGGCGGAAAATCACCATAACCGCCTATAAACCGTCCATTAAAATAAGTGCGATCCACGTCATCGATCTGCCCAAGTTTGAGCACGATGATTTTGTTTTTCAACTGTTTGGGAATGACAAACGAAATGCGGTACCAGCCATAGCCGTTAAAACCCGGAAATCCTTCGTCTTCCCAGGCGTCCGGCACACTCACTGTGACCCACTTGGAATCGTTGTAATTGGGATCGGCAAAATCAAGGTTGTCGCCAATCTCAAAACGCCATTCGCACTGCAGATTGATCTCGCGATTCAAATCGCCTCCTTGCAACAGCGGCGCAAGAGCCAATAAAAAAAGCGCGACCACTACCATCACATTCATCATTTAATTTTCTTTCATCGGAAATGAAATGCTGTTAGCTGGACGAACGGAACTTGTCCAACAGGGCGATATCATTTTCATAATCATAAAACGTGTCCACGGTCAAGCCGATGAGTGATCGTCGGTAGCCGAGGTAGGCTTCCAAAAAGTTCTTTTCCGTGTCGCGCTGACGAGTCAGCGTTTGCAGCAAATCCTGCAGGGAAATTTCGCCTTTGCTGTATTGCTCAATGCTCAACGCCGAAATTTCCTCAGCCATGGCCATATTCTGCTGCATGCTCAGGGCGCGTTTTTGGTATTCCTGCAAATTCTGATATGCATTCTTGATCTCCGATTCGATACTGTTCCGGGTTTCCTCCTGGTACAAATCGGTCTTTCGAATGGTGATCTCTTGCGCGGCAATGCGCGCCTTGCGCTGGCCCCAGTCCCAAATCGGAACGTAGGCGTTGACAGTGACCGAGTAACTGTTATCAAACTCGTTCCACAACTCGCGATAACTTTCGTCCTGTTTTTCGAGGCCGTACGTCATTTCAACATTCATGGTAAAGGCATTCCAGCCTTTGACGTTGGTCAGATCAATTTCACGCTTGCGCCGATTAATGTCCAGTAATCGCATACGCGGCCGGAGCGTATAGCCGTATTTGATCGCCTGCTCAAGATCGACTTTGATC
>CAYSNA010000543.1:0-3516 GCA_964432185.1 uncultured Cytophagia bacterium | reverse complement strand
TGTCGTTTTTATTCACACAAATCCCATTCCATCCATCGACCACGACCTTTGAAAAATCGAGCCTGGCATCATAGGAATAAACAGCCGGAAGGCCCATTGCGGTGTATTCAAGATATTTTAAATAGCTTTTACAAAAATTAAAATCGGTTAAGTCTAAAACTGCTATCCCGAAATGCGGATCTCCCAACTTTTCATAGATCTGCTTTATGTAATTTGGATAATTGTCTGTTTCAATCTTCAGCCTAACACCCAAATCAAAATCGATATTGGTCAAAAATTGATAAGAGAATTTTTTGCAAAACTTGGTCAAACCTTCTTTGATCGTCGACAGGTTCGTGCTGTGACTGTTTGTTCCCAGAAACACGAAACAGGGTGATTTCTTTTCTTCGCTGATGTTACGACTGCGCCCTCCAAATCCAAACCATAATTTTTTATCGATAAAGTTCGGCACGACGACAACATTTTCCGAGTAGATTCTCGCCGTATTCTCGATCGTCGAATTGGTTACCGTCACCCTGTCTGCCAATCGCATTAATTCACAAATCGAAGGTTTTCCTGCAAATATATCGTCGTCAATATCATATACTAATTTTATACCTTTTTTTTTGGTTCTGTTCGCCTGTTCGACCGTCATTGCATCCCGGTGAGTAAAAAGAATATCTATGCCCATTGAATCTATTGTATTGTCGCTCACTCTCACTGCAGTATACGTCGAGTCATTTTCGCAAACAGCATTCAGTGGCGAAAAGATTCTTATATACGCTGTTCCGGACGGGCATCCGTTTTTCTTCCTGGAATACTTGTAGCCGATTCTGATTTTTTTCTGTTTGCTCTTTTCTTTTCGTAATATGGAATGGAAGAGGAGCAGTTCGCTGAATGCCGCCTCGCGCACGCTGTAATCTTTAGCTGTCTGCAATCCATTCTTCTGTAATCTCGATATTTGGTCTCCTGACAGAATCAACTCGGATATTGCCCGCTCCGCCAAGGCCAAATCGGAGGTGTCGATGATTTTCGAGTTGAAATTGTCTACAGCATACTCTCTCACACCGCCATCCGAGGGCAAAACCGGAACACATCCCGAAGCCATGGCTTCCAGGCCCGTTCTGCCGAAAGCCTGATATATCGAAAAATCAATAAATATATCGGACTTCAGCAACAACCGGCGCACAGCGTCGCTTTTTAAAATACCCAAATTCGAAAATTCAAAATCCAGGCGGGCGCCGCTCTCCTTTATTTGGCCATCACTGCTACCGAAAATCAACACCCTAACCCTGTCTCCCAATGTCAGCTTCAAGCGCCGCAACAACCGCAGCGTTTCAAGGGGTGCCCTTCGGTTGGAGCGGGTTCGCGCCATCGCACAAAGAGAAACGGGCCGCTTGCCCCGGTTATCGATTTTTATAAATGGGTTATAAACGCGCGTGTCCAGACTCGGCGCCACTTTTCTGACTTGCACACCGTGATTTGCATCCAAGGTATCGATGAGCCACCGGGTCTTGGCGAAAAAGGTGGCGTCTCCGAACTTCTCGTACGAGGCAAAGGCACTTTCGTATTCTGTTGACCCTTTCCCGAAGAACATCACCTCGTAATCCTGGATGTAATAGGCGAGGCAAAGGCCGATAGACCGTTCTCTGGCCTCCTTCAGGATCTCGACCGTCGAGTGCATCGTGGCAATCGCCAGGTCATTTTCGGAAACGGCCTCGATCAAATCCTTTCTCGAATTCGCAAAAATCGTGAAATTCTCGCAGCCCGGATAAAAATTCATAAAATCGGACCTGTTTTCAGCATAGTTCACGATCCTTGCGTCGATTCCAAATTTCCGTAACTGGTTTACCTCTTGAACGACCGAATTCGTCCCTCCATTTCCACCTTTTCCCGGCAGCACGAACACAATCTTAGCGGACCCGATTTTGCGGATATCGGAGATTTGATCGCAATAGTCATCTATTCGCCTGGCGATTCGTTTTAGCGTGTCATCCTTACCTGTCTGAACGGCAATGGCTTTTAAAAACGGTTTTCCGTGCTTTGCGCACAGACAGCTGTCGGCAGCGAGGTCCATTGCGCTCCAAAGCGGCCCCTCATTGGCGACATCGACGAAAGTGTCGTCCGCCAACCGGCATTTGAGCCCGTTTTGGGCCGCTCGCAGACAAAAGTCTGCAATCGCCGCATGCTCAGTCCAAGTGTTCCCCGTCTCTAAGAGACCGATTTTTTTTGCCGCCCGCGTGTCGATCAGAACACAGCTGCCGTCGAAGTGGTGAACCAGCGGGTATTCTTTTACCGACGCCTGTTCCACTGCCTGAGCGTATACTTCTACGCCGATACCCTTCTCGCCCGCCGGAGCCGACCATATTGGGTGTGCGGCGAAATTTGCGTGCGCTGCCAGGTGATTCGACAGCGGCCCCACCACTGCCGTGGCTTTGTCGACCTGTGCGCACCTGATCAATTTTTCAAGCCACCCGCTAGTCACGCAAACATTGCCGTCCAATACGGCGATATAATCGAAGCGGCTATTTTCTAGTGCCTCGTTGATGGCCCGGATGGCGCCTTGTGGGACCCCGTTTGGCAGTAATTTTATTTTGCCGCAACGCTCGAGATCATGCAGACGCCTTGTCGTGCGGGCGCCGCAATCCGCCGCGATCGCCCATAGTTCGAAAGGCATAGTTCTGCAGGCCAGAATCGAATCGATGCATTTCTCGACATTATCGCTGGTCCTGTCGGCGTAAACCCAGATTTGGGTCAGGATTTCCCTGCGCTCGGCGACCGCATCCCCGCTGCGGCTTTCGCTCTTCCTGGGCGAGAAGCCGACCGCCTCCCTGCGTTCATCCTTTAAATGGCGGTAATATTCGGCGACCAGCTTTGTTACGCTTTTTGGCAGGCCAATGATAGTTGCCGGGTTTTCGATACATTTTACGAAAAGATTTCCAAGCCTGAAACTAAACGAACCTTTGCATTTTTCCAGCTCCGACTTGGTTTTGGCCAAGTCGCTTTTGTGCTGAATCAGCTGGATTTTCAAATTGCCGATCTGGTACTGATCCCTACGGGCATTACCGCGCAGCCGATCGAGTTCACCGGCGAGGATGCTTTCTGCAGTTTCTTTCATGTCGCCCGAGGGCATGTCGCCTTTTATCCCCGATTCACTATCGCTTTGAAGTGGCCGAGGGTATGTTCGGCCTCTTTTTGAATGGAAAAATTTTTGGCCGTTGCAAAACCGCTTTTGACCAGACCTTCTCTAACCTGCGCCGTCTCCAGGATCCGGCCGGCGCACTGCGCTATTTTACACGGGTCATCGGGCGAAACCAAAAGCGCGTTTAGACCGTCAACCGCATATTCGGTCACCCCTCCACGATCCGTCAGCACGCAGGCCGCACCACAGGCCATTGCCTCAAGGGCACACCTTCCGAAACCCTGGAAAAGGGAGCTGTCGATGAAAACGTCGGCGGCGCTGTAGAGCCTTGCCAGCTCGTCCTGATCGTGAACGATCCCGAAATCGTCTTCCTCGACGAGCCGACCACCGGCCTC
>CAYSNA010000542.1:0-3528 GCA_964432185.1 uncultured Cytophagia bacterium | reverse complement strand
ATCAAATTCAATTTTCAAACACTCGTGGTAGACATGTTCCAGAAATCCACAGCCCATCCGTTTATAAACTTCAAAACACGCTCCAATGAGCTGGTATGTCTCCTCTGCATATAAAAGTTGCATAATCCCCCCAAATTATAATTCCGTGATTTCCGCGGGCGTTTTTATCCAGCCTACATGTTTTTTAAAAATTCCGCGCTTTCGGGAAAAGTCTCCGGCGCCATTTCAACATAAAAGTTTTGCACACCGCCAACCTGTGCCGCAACGAAAAAGTCCTGCCAATCCACCTCGCCCTGACCGACGGGAACTTGCGTATCTTTTTCCTTTGACCAATCCGACAGGTGCGCTGAAATAAAACGGCCAGGATATTTACGGAAATAGTAAGCCGCCATGTAACCAATATTGACCACCGCGACCTGGAATTGCATTTTTACCAAATCGGGATCGAGCTGTTCCATTAGCGCGTCGTAGACCAGGTTTTCGCCTTCTTTTTCAAACTCCATGTGGTGATTGTGAAAGCCCATCTGCAATCCGGCGGCTTGCGTTTTTGCCGCGATTTGATTCAGCTCGTCGCACGCCTTTCGATAATTATCGATCGATCGTCCGCCTTCCGGCAGCCAGAAACTGGAGAGGATTATCTGTTTCATACCCATTTGATGCGCCCATTCCATGCGGTCGTCCAGACTGTCGCGCAACTCGCCCAGATTGAAATGCGAACTGGTGCAGATCAGCCCGGCATCTTCAATGATCGAGCGCAATTCGGCGCCGCTGACATCGTTGAGCGGTCCAAAGCCTGAATCGATATAACCCAGCGGCGAACACATTTCGATTTCCTTATAGCCCATATCAGCCATTTTTTTGCAGGTGCCGGCCAGATCAGCGCTGATATCCTCCCGAATGGTCCAGGCTTGAAAGCCGAAGGATTTGAGTTTCTGTTCTTCCACTTTTTTCTGTTCACAGCCGAGCGGTAAAAGTGCTGCGGCTCCAAGCGCGATGCCGCTTTGTTTGATAAAGTTGCGTCTTGTTGTTTGCATGGCGTGTCCTCTCTTCAATTTTTAAGAATTTGATGTTGCTCGTTAGCGCCGAAATAATCAAAACGAAAGTTTGGAAAAAACATTTTTGCTAAAAATGGCTCGTATCTGAGCTTGATAACTTTCCATTCGTCATTCGAAATTTGACATTTGTAATTCCTGTACTACATCTCCTCAATCGCCCAGCCGTTTCGATAAGTGCGATCGAGATAAGCATTGGCCTTTTCATCATTGGTGATTTTGAGATTGTCCGCATCATACATCAGGGTTTTGCCTCGTCGCAAGGCGATGGCGTACAGATTGACCGCCTCGGTAATGGGCCACGCGTCGCGGAAACTGCCCTCGATTTGTTCTTTCTTTTTTATGCCGTCGATGAACCGCGCTATGCCTCGTGGCCCATCCGATTCCTCTGTTGTAATTTCCTGAGCAAGCGTTTTATCTCCAGCTAAAATATATGGATTCCTCACCCGAAAATCCGATGTCATGATAATACCTTTATCCCCGACAAACATCATTCCTTCCTCCGGGAATTCTTCACCCTTTTGATAAAAGGCCTCGGGCGTTGGCGGCCGCATACCGCCGTCATACCAGATCAGATCAACAGGACCCCGCTTTTCGTTCGCCGGATATTTGAATCGAACCGTGCATGCAAAAGGAAATGCGAAATCATTATTGATCTTGTAGGCGGTGATATTGTCCCGGATATCGCAAACGTGGCTGCGGTTTGGTTCAATGATGGTGGGCTTTTCAAGCTGCAGCGCGTTAAAAACGGTCCACAGACTATAATGCCCCATATCAGCCATGGAGCCGCCGCCAAAGTCATACCAGCCGCGGAACACCATGTTGGTGTAGTGCGGGTGATACGGCCGTTCAGCCTCCGGGCCGAGCCACAAATCCCAGTCAAATCCTTCGGGGATTTTCGGCGTGTCGGATGGAATGTGCGCGTACTGCGGCCACACCGGCCGATACGACCAATTATGCACCTCTTTGAGTTGTCCAATGACGCCGCCATTGATCCACGCCATTATTTGCGCCATGGAGCCGTTGGAATCCCACGGGATGAAATAGGTCACCACATCGGTCTTTTTCGCCATGTCGATGACTTTTTTGCCTTCGAGCAATCGGTTGGACAGCGGTTTGTGAGTGCTCGTGGCAATACCGCGTTTCATCGCCGCCATGGCAATGACACCGTGTAAATGATCGGGCGTCATTATTTTGACCGCATCGATATCTTTTTCTTTGGCGAACAGTTCGCGAAAATCCGTATAGGCGTTGCAGTTGTAATTTGCGATTTGCCGATGATGACGATAATACCCGTCCACCATGGCCTTGCCGTTTTCGAGTCCGCCGGGAATGGTATTGTCTCCCCCGGTGGTCCAGTTGGGATCGCCGATGGTTTCGCGCACCGAGTTCAGCAAGCTTCTCGGATCCCAGTCGAAATAGCCGATGGCCTTTTTCTGCGGATCGCACACGGCCGTCACCTGAACATCCTCCAGCTCCAGCAAACGGGGCATCTCCCGCAAACCCTGGGTGCCCAGGCCAATGTAGGCGACATTAATTTTATCGCTCGGCGCCACATGATTCGGGCCGCCCAACACTCGCGCCGGTACGATCGAGAGTCCGGCAACTGTCGCGACTCCTCCAATAAATGTTCTGCGATCCATTGGGACGGCTTTGTTGTCATTCGCCCCTGTTTGTGCTGTTTTTGGCTCTGTTTCTTCTTTCATGATGATCTCCTGCATTTAGGTAGGAATTACGTTTTATGGACCGGCAGCGTGAGACAAGGCTGTCAGATTTTTAACACATTATATTCGAGTTCTTATCGTATTGAGCATTTAAGTGGATATGGCTTTTATATGTAAATTGATGCTCGGCGTTTGAGTTTCTGAGGAAAAAGATGAAAACGATCCATATGCTGTTGTAATTGAACGCACAGCAGCAGAGTCCGGGTAGCTTGATTTTCGCATTGTCATTTGACTTTTTTGATGGGTGCTCTTATAAATTAATGTGTTTCGCCAGAATTGCAAGAAGAATTCTTGTTTTTAAATTCATTCTATTCTTTCCTTTCACCTCGATTTTCTCGTTCGCATTGGTTATATTTTAACGTTAAATGTGAAATCCCCAAAAAATGGAGAGCCATCATGCGTCCTCGTTCAAGATATGTTATTTTGTTTTTTGCCTGTTTGGTTTTTATCACACTGAGTTGTTCCAAAACTCCCGTTTCTCAACTCTTTTATACTGATTTTAATGTAGCCGATCGTACCTGGATCGGCAAAGATTTTTGGTCGATTCCATTGGAAGATTGGCAGGTCAAGGATGGCCGGCTCGAATGCATCGGCACGCGAAAAAATATGCATCTCAACGTGCTGACCTCTGTTGTGGGTGAGGGAGACGGCGATGTCTCGGTGTCCGTGCGCATGGGATTGATGGGAGGTGAAAAATCATCATCCGCCGGCGTAAAGCTTGGCGTCTGGGATGCGGAAGATCAGGATGTGCG
>CAYSNA010000541.1:0-3534 GCA_964432185.1 uncultured Cytophagia bacterium | reverse complement strand
AAGAAAACAGATAATGTGCGTATGAGCATTTGCAATCCATAAAAGAGTGATTTACTGTGCAAAAATAGAAAATTGACAGCTTATCTACAAGCACTGAAATGAGATAGAGATATATTTCCTGGGCTATGAGCCTGACTCGCGATTTCAGATCCTTGCAGCGATATGTGTTGGGCGAATGATATGCAAACAAACTGATAAAATTCCTGTCCGGCAATCATTAATTTTCGCTATATTGCAATCGACTATTGATTCGCGGGAGATTTATGACATTACTCTTTGTTTATTTATTCACAGCGCTCATTGTGTCGTTCGTCTGTTCCATCATGGAAGCCGTGCTTTTATCCACGCCGCCGGCATTTTTAATGGCCAGGCACGAAAAAGGCGAAGATTGGGCCGGCAGATTTATGCACTTGAAGAACGACATTGACAGACCGCTTTCGGCCATACTGTCACTGAATACTGTAGCGCATACTGTTGGAGCAGCCGGTGTGGGAGCGCAAGCGGTCAAGGTTTTTGGTGATGCTTACTTTGGAATTGTCTCCGCGATACTGACCATCCTCATCCTGGTTTTAACGGAAATTTTACCAAAGACGATCGGAGCGCGATTTTGGCGGGGACTGGCAAAAATCGCTTCTTTTGTGATCCGGGGCATGATAAGCCTAACGTATCCATTGGTTCTGGTAGCGGCGCTCTTTACAAAAATGCTATCGGGACGCCAAAATGAACAATCCACCAGCCGGGAGGAAATATCTGCGCTGGCAAGCATGGGCGCGGATGAAGGTTTGTTTACGGAAAAAGAGTACAAGATTATTCAGAATATACTTTTGCTCAAGAATGTTCAAGTGACGGACATGATGACGCCGCGAGTGGTGGTGGTGACGGCGGATGAACAGTTATCATTGCGAGATTTTTTAAAGAACAAGGAGTATCTGACCTTTTCACGCATTCCAGTTTATGCCGGTCGCAGCGATAATGTGACCGGGTATGTCTTCCGGCAGACTGTTTTTGAAAAGCTTGCGGAGGATCAACATGATTTACGATTGGTTGACATCAAACGCGATATTGTCGTTGTGTCTGAAACGGAAGCGTTATTCAGCGTATGGGAGTTGCTTTTGCAGAAGAAAGAACATATTGCATTGATTGTGGACGAGTACGGCGGCGTTGACGGCATCGTTACGATGGAGGATATTATTGAGACCTTGCTGGGTCTTGAAATCATTGACGAAAAAGACAAGATCAGCGATATGCAAAAGTATGCACGCGAGCGATGGAAAGCGAGGCAGATAAAGTATAATCTGCTGAATGATCTTGAGCGTGAAGAAAATGCAAGCGGGATTGCACGATGACCAGTAACTTTTAAGTAGAGGAGTTGTTATGACATTACCATTCAGTATTGAGCAGTTCTTTGAGATTTTCAAGCACTATAACGAGACGGTGTGGCCGGCGCAGATTGTGTTGAATGCGCTGGCAGTTGCCGCGATTGTTCTGATATTCACCAGACTACAGAGCCGGAACAAGCTGTCAAGCGGCATACTCGGCGCGCTCTGGTTATGGATGGGAATCGTTTACCATCTTTTATTCTTTTCGTCCATCAACAAAGCGGCGTATCTTTTTGGAATATTGTTCATCCTTCAAGGGTTTATTTTCCTTGTTGGCGGTACTTTAAAAGCGCAGTTGTCGTTTCAGTACAAATCCGATGTTTATCATCATGTCGGATCACTGCTGATGTTGTACGGGCTGGTGATCTATCCGATCCTTGGTTATTTTTTGGGACATGTCTATCCGGAGCAGCCGACATTTGGGCTGCCGTGCCCGACAACCATATTTACATTCGGATTGCTGCTGTGGACGACTAAACGAGTCCCCAAATATGTTCTGATTATCCCTTTTCTGTGGTCGCTTGTCGGGACCATGGCGGCGGTCAAACTGGGTGTTAGAGAAGACATTGGTTTATTTGTTGCCGGAATCACCACAGTTATATTGTTGATTGTACGAGATCGTCAAAAAAAATCAAAATAATTCTTTGAAAAGAATTTTCATTAAAAAGGCCACCAAGATTTTATTGTAACGTAGAAAAAATGTAGAATGATTCGAATTCTCAGTTTAATTTTTTATATCATGTTTGTGCACGTCTATCCGGTAGTGCACTGGCATGTGCATGAGCATGACGGCGATAGGGGCGTTCATGCGAGCGTACATCCGCCGGATTTGCCGGTGGAGACACATGATCATGACGATGATGACGAACAGCATGCGCATGAGGACAACCATGTTGTCGGGACCTGGGAATTTGTTTCAAAAAGCCAAACGGTTCAAACACAGCTCCCTGAGCAAACTGTAACTTTATTTAGCGAGCATGTTGATATGGACTCGCAAGTACAGGACCGCTTGCCGCGGGAGTATCCGTTAAAATTACCAACAACTTTTGAACGTGCGACCGAAAGCGGACGCGCCCCTCCTTATTCTTCCTGATCCATTAATCCTTTCCTTATAGCCTCATTCGCTTTCGGACAAGGGATATTTATATCCGATTGACATATTGATACAATTCACTTTTTAGCAACGGAGGATTACCGTGCTGAAACGATTTTTATTATTATCGCTGGCGCTCGGCAGCCTGTGTGTGCGCGCAGAATCTCAGGCCATTGGCTTTGGGGATGTGCCGCGCTTGCTTGAGGCGTCGAGTCCACATTTGGAGCTGTACCGCGCCGGTGTCGAGCTGGCCGACGGTGAGCGTCGTGCCGGGCAACAATGGTCAAATCCGGAACTGGCATATTCGCGCGAGTACGTCGAGTCCGGTGGGTTTGATGAAACGGAAGAGATGGTCTATCTCGGCAAAACCATAGAGATGCCGTGGAATTACCATCACAAAAAGAAGAGTTTGGCGCTGAATGTTGAGGCGGCTGAACTGATTTATCAACAGAATGCGAAACAGATGACGGCCGGGACGCGAAGCCTGTATGTCCGGCTCAAGCTGCTGGAGGAACTGGCGGACCAGCAAGCGGAGCTAAAAGTGATACTGAACGATCTGAGTCAGACGATAAAAGCGCGCCGCGACGAGGGGGCATTGGCGCCGTTGGAGGCGAACCTGTTATCAACGGGATTATTTACGCTGGAGACGGATATGGTCGCCACCTGGCAGACGTATGACCGGGTTATGCTGGATTTCAAACAGATGCTGGGTCTTGAACAGGCTGACGAGGTCACGTTGACCGCGACGATAGATTTTGTCGATGTCAATGTCGAAGCGCTGGATGCTGTGAATGACTTCCAGGAGCATGCGGGATTGCAGGCGCTGGAGAAAGAATCTGCCGCGCTGGATGAGCGGTTGTTGCTGGAACAAGGGCGACTGTTGCCGTCGATCACCGTATTGGGCGGCTACAAGCACATCAACCGGGACTGGCACGGTTACACGGCGGGCTTGTCGCTGCCGCTGCCGATTTTGAACTGGAACCGGGGGCAGGTGCAACAGGCGCAGGTTGAACGTCGCAGGCAGGAGACGCAAAGTCGAATGTATGAACAGAAGCTGATATC
>CAYSNA010000540.1:0-3540 GCA_964432185.1 uncultured Cytophagia bacterium | reverse complement strand
TGCTCATTTTTATTTTGATTTATTTTTTTCGCCGGGAGCCCATTTTTTGGGATGATGAGGGACGGGCATCGTCATTTATCTTTGCGCTGCGCTTTATTTTTGGCGGCTATCTTTTATTGTCGATTGTTCTGTACACGCATCTCATTCTCAAGGCGCTGCGGCAGCATCAGCATAAAATTCAGGACAGCTTTTCCTTCACCTCGGAGCGCATTACGCTGAACTGGCTCAAGTTTGTGCTTTTTTTATTTGTCATCGCGTTTGTCGGCCACATTATTTTTGGCGCGCTGGTGGATCGAATCGATTATCCGTTTGATCCACGCCTGTTCGCCAGAATCGCCCTGACCATCTTTGCCTTCGGCGTCAGTTATTTCGGCGTAAAACAACCGACGTTATATGAGAATTCAGATCCGTTTTTGAAAAAAGCCGAAAGCAGAGGAAAATATGAACGAAGCGGTTTGAGCGATAAAGTAGCGCAACGTTATCAACAAAAATTGCAGCAGTACATGGAGCAGGAAAAACCGTATCTTGATCCCGAATTGACCATCAACGACGTGGCCGATGCTCTGAACATTTCACGCCACCACATAACGCAGGTGATCAATGAAAAGCTCAACAAGAATTTTTTCACCTGGATCAATGAATATCGCGTGCAGGAGGTCAAGCAACGGCTGCTCGAAAACAAGCTCGCCCATCTGACCATCGTGGCAATTGCCTATGACTGCGGCTTTAACTCCAAGTCGGCGTTCAATTCCATTTTCAAAAAAGCGACCGGACAGACGCCAAGCGAGTTTCGGCGGATGAACACGCTATAAACATTCGATTTTTAATCAAGTTGATTAATCTCCTCAATAGCATTTAAAAACGGTCACCGCCCTAAATCGCCTCCTTCAACCATAACCAGATAATATGCCCACGGAGCACGCGGAAAACGCTGATATCGAGTTTTCCTTTCGCGTAATTCCCTGTTTTCCGTGGGCATGTTCTTTTCAAAATTACCTGCGTTCAAAGTGATGTAGCATCAAAGATACCTACCCGATTTTCTCACGAATATACCTGCAAATATCATCTTTGGCGTTCGTCGCTTCGGGGAAGAGCGGCGCGCACGCCGGATAGCAGTGAAAAAGCCCCTCGCCAATCGTCAATGTCACATCCACGCCAGCGGCTTGCGCTTTTTCGGCAAAACGCGTGGAATCGCTCAACATGGACTCGTGCCCGCCGGCGTAAATCGCCATCGGCGGCAAGCCTTTAAAATCACCAAACAAGGGCGAGATCAACGGATCCGTGTGGTCAAAGTCGCCGGCATAATAATCAGCAAAAATAGTTTGCGATGCTTTCCACGTCAACGAATCATTTTTGGCATTGGTTTCCCAGGATTCGCCGGAATTCGTTAAATCCGTCCACGGTGACAACGCCACGACCGCCGCGGGCATGGGACGGCTCTTTTCTTTCAATGCCAGCAATGTCGTGAACACCAAATTGCCGCCGCCGGAATCACCCATAAAAACGATGTTCGACGGTTTGGTTCCCTGTTCCAGTAAATAGTCATAGACTGCAACACAATCATTCAATCCTGCGGGAAACGGATGCTCCGGCGCCAACGCATAATCAAATAGCAGAGCACTGATGCCGCTGCCCTCGACAAATTTCCCGACAATGCCGCGGTGCGCCTTGATGGATCCGACGACCAAACCGCCGCCATGAAAATAAAGAATGACCTTGTCCTTGCCCGCGCCCGCTGGAATCATCCATTCGGCATCAACGTTGCCAATTTTGACGGGCTCGAGCGAAAAGCCGTCCGGCAGCTTGCCGAAAAATTCAGCGCCTTTTTCAACCTCCTGCCGCAATTTTGGAATCGACGTATGTCGATCCACGGAATCGGTTCTTTTCAATTGTCCTTTTAACAGGTGTTTATGTTTTAAAATGAAAACAAACAATCGGCTTTTAAAACTTGGCATTGTTGTATATCCTCTCTTTAAGCAAAAGTGTCAAGACCAGTTTTCATGCAGGCATAAAACCGACACTGCAAATTATATCACACAAACATATTCAATAAAATCGCGGATGACGTTGTTTTGAACGCAGCGCCGTGCGTGGCTTTATGAATCGCCAAACCTTTCACCGACGTCCAGAAGACCATAGCGAGTTCCTTTGGATCAAATGTTTTAATTGTTCCCTCCTGCTGACCCTGAGCGATGATCCGCGCCATTACGTCGTACGGCACGCTATTTTTTTGCCGGATAATTTTCTTTGCCTCCTCCGGGATCGTTTCAGACGCCGTGGCCTGCGCGATCAGCAGGTGATAGAATCCGGTGTCTTCATTTTCATCCAGACCGTGCAGCAAATTTTCCAAAGCCAGCTTGATTTTCGCCTGCGGCGGCGCCTCCAGTTGCTCCAGCGCCAAAACGGCTGTGTTCATTCGCTCAAAGGCATGGTCGATCAGCTCGATAAAAATTTCATCCTTGGATGAATAGTAGTGATACAGGAGTCCCTGCGCCATTCCGGCCGCCGCGGCGATGTCGGTAATTTTGGTTGCCGCCAGGCCGCGGGTCGCAAAAAGTCGAAGCGCGTGCGACCGAATCGTCAGCCGCCGTTCATCCTTCATCTTTTCATTCAGTTCTTTATTTCTCGGCATCGAACTCTCATTTTGATTGAAATTTCTTTCAATGAAATTACAAATCGTTCTTATAATTTCCAACTTTTTTTCTTTTTAAGGAGCAATATTTTATCCTGAAAAAAACAATTGTGACAAAACTGTCCTTAAAAAGGCGTCCAAACTTAGCGGCATGGACGATTCTTTTGAAACGATTGCGTTTATTAAGGCCGTTTAAAACGCCATACCCATTCAACCTAAAAACGAAACAGGAGTATTATGATGAAAAAAACTGCTCTGATTCTTGTTGTGCTGTTCACACTGGCGAGTCTGGCCACCGCCGCTCAACCCAAACTTGTTGAAGCCAAGATCACGCCGGAGAAAGCGGCCGTCGGCGATAAAGTGACAATCACCGTTGAATTTACCGGCAAAGCCAAAGACCTCAAACAGGTGTATCTGACAGTGCGCGAATATCCGTATGACGGCCCGACCATCGTGTTGAAACCTGTGGAAGGCAAAAAGAACATTTGGACTGCCGAAGAAAATGTGCCGTATGACGCTCCGGCAGAAACCTTCAACCTGGACATTACCGCTGTTGATAAAAAAGGCAACGACATTATTACAGAGGGATTTGAGAACAATTACACCGGCAAAACCGGTTCGGTTCAACTGGAAGTGACGTTATAGGAAATTTCTTCTCCCGTTTGGTATAAAAGCCTGATCCATTTTACGATCAGGCTTTTCTTTTCTCCGGGCTTGCTAAAAACAACTGTTCCCCGTATATTTCACCTATATCCCCCCTAACGTGTATCAACGTGGAGTGAAATATGGCACAGATGAACCGAAGACATTTTCTTGCCGCCGGTACGGCAGCCGCTGGACTCGCCGCGACAACGGGCTGTTCGACGGAATCCCCTCACATTCAAAAATCTTCAAATCGATTTGCCCTC
>CAYSNA010000539.1:0-3547 GCA_964432185.1 uncultured Cytophagia bacterium | reverse complement strand
CTGTTGGCGTCGATTATTTGTCCGGTGACAAATCCGGCACGGAACAATACGAATGTTTCAACACCCTCTATCCGGCCAAGCATCGTTATTTTGGTTACATGGATTATTTCACCGATATTCCAAAACATACAAAAAATCTTGGACTGACGGACATCATGCTGAAAGCCAAGCTGTCGCCCATGACAAAATTACGCCTGGAAAGTGATCTGCATCTGTTTCAATTATCCCAACGCGCGGCGCTCCAGGACGGATTTTCGTCGAAAGATTTGGGTTCCGAACTTGATGTGACTTGTATCTACGAGTACGCCAAATCGGTAAATTTTACCTGTGGTGGATCGATGTTTTTACCGGGGCCGGTTTTCAAAGAATGGAAGGGAGACGATCCCTCATTCTGGCTCTTTGCCCAAACAACGGTTAATTTTTGAGCTTGCCCATCACAACCAAATTTATCACAATTTATATGATGTAACTGTTGTGACCACGTTCTCGTATGAGATCGGCACCGCGACGAAAAAAAATGGACATCGAGTCGAATATTTTTTGTAACACGGGTAAGCACACAAGCACAAATGGACATGACTCTTTTTATGAAGAGTAGAAAAAGTCCGTGTTCGAATTTGTGTGAAACATAAACTGGAGAGGAACCATGAAAACTGTAGGTCGCCTATGTGCGTTTGTGTTTTTCATCGCTGTTGTATCGTTCGCTTCGGCGCCGCCATTGGCCGCCAATTCTTTGGCGGACGATGCGTTCATTTGCACCTGGAGCATCACGGAACCGATCCCCGCTAACGCAGCGACGGATCAAGAATCGCAACTCAAAGCGTTTGAGTCCGAGGCTATTGACCTGCCGGCGCTCATCGCCAGCGCGACAACGGGACAACTCGTATTGAATGGAACGTCGTATGCTTGGAAGGACATTCAAGCAGCAAACGGCATCGTCGATCTGGTCAAAGAATTCGGTCAGCTTGAGTATTGTTATGTGTACGCCATCGCCCATGTGACAAGCGCGACGGAACAAAAAGCGCTCTTTGGCATTGGCAGCGATGATGGCGTCAAAGTTTGGCTGAATGGCGAACTCGTTCACGAGAATTTCATCGGCCGGCCGCTCAATCCGGATGATGATCTGCTGGGTGTTCAACTGCGGGCCGGGGAAAATATCCTGGTTTTAAAAATTTATAATATGCAGAGAGATTGGGGATTTTGTGTACGTCCCCTGGGACCCAACAAAACAAGCGATGCGCTGGCGCAAGCGGTCAGTGGGGGCAATCTGGACAATGTTGAATTGTTATTGTCCTCTGGCGTCGATCCGAACAAAACAATTGGTCCGGGACTGACTCCTTTGCACATTGCGACGATTAAAGGTCGTCAGCAGATTGTCGATCTTTTGCAGCAATCCGGCGCCGATGCTCAGATCCCCATGCCGGAGAAAACTGATATCGTCGATTTTCTCTTTAAGCGTGCGCTCAAGGAAAACTATCCCGGCGCAACGGTGTTGATTGCGCAGGATGGTCAGATTTTGTATGAAAACGGCTATGGCCTCGCGAACGTCGAAAAGGCGACTCCGATATTATCGCAAACGACGTTTCGTATCGGATCGGTCACCAAGCAGTTTACCGCCGCTGCCATTCTCAAACTTGAGGAAGAAGGCAAACTGTCTGTGCAGGATAAATTATCAAAATACATCGCCGATTTTCCACGCGGCGACGAGGTGACGCTGCACCACCTGTTGACTCACACGTCCGGTATCATCAGTTTTACCAGTGCTCCGGATTTTGCTGAAAAGGTCACGGGTGATATTTCGACTCAGGAGATGATCGATTGGATCAAGTCTTTGGATTACCAGTTTTCACCCGGCGAGTCTTGGAACTACTGCAATTCTGGATATTTCCTCCTCGGTTATATCATTGAGCAGGTGTCCGGCAAAACCTTTGCTGACTATCTGGCACAAACGTTTTTTGAGCCATTGGGCATGACTCACACGGGCGTGTATGTTAAAGGAATCGATCTGCGGCACGAAGCGATTGGTTATTCCTATGAAAACGGCTCGCCGGTGCTCGCCGTTGATTGGAATATGGATTTTGCCGGCGGCGCGGGCAATCTGTATTCAAATGTGGACGATTTGTTCACATGGAACGAGGCCATTTTTAACGGCGATGTGTTAAGTTCTGCCTCTCTGGCTGCGGCGTTCACGCCGGTCACATTGAATAACGGCGAGCCGGCACAGGCCATGGGCGGCGGTTACGGCTATGGCTGGTCGATGACACAACTGCGTGGATTGCAAATCATCGGTCATGGTGGCGGACTGCCGGGATTTAATACTGCGCTGGCCCGTTTGCCTGAAAAAAATATGACTATTGTGGTGATTAGCAACTGTTTACCGAATATCCCGAATCTCAGTCCGGGGCAAATTTCTCAGGATATCATGGAAATTTATCAGTATGAGAGCATGACCATGCAGGAGGTGCGGAGCGTTTCAAAAACTGTTGATCCATCGACTTTTGATGACTATGTCGGTCGCTATGATTATGGCCAGGCGCTGATGACCATACGGCGTTCCGGCGACCGATTGTTCGCACAATTGGGCGGGCAACCCGAGTATGAAATTTTTCCCGGCGCGCCGGATAAATTTTTCTGGAAAGTTGTCGATGCCCGGATCGAATTTGTCCGCGATGAAAACGGGCACGTCACGCATGGCCTGCATACACAAAATGGCGCAACGATGAAAGTCGCTCGCGTCGAGGAAACTCAGACGGTCTCTGTGCCGGTCGAGATTCTGCAAACGTATGTCGGCGATTATCAATTGGCGCCAAATTTTATCCTCAGCATTACGCGAGAAGGCGAACAACTGTATTCACAGGCCACCGGTCAATCTTCGGTTGAAATTTACCCCAAATCGGAAACCGAGTTTTTCCTCAAGGTTGTTGTGGCGTCCATTACTTTTGTCAAGGATGATAACGGCATCGTCACCGGTCTCATTTTAGACCAGGGCACGGCGCATATTGAAGCGCCGAAAATCAAATAAGACTATTGCCAACGTGCACGAATCTGACGTGTTTAGAGTGTAATTCGCCGGTTTCGGTGGCTACGGCCGAACCGCCGAGCCATCGCGCCGGCGAATTGGACTCCAATAACCCGGATGCTCCGGCAGCGGGTATTTTTTTGCCGCTTCTTCATTCATCTCCACGCCAAATCCCGGCTCTTCGTTCACATACATATAGCCGTTCTTCATCGTCGGGCAGCCGGGGAACACTTCTTGCGTCGCCTCGTCGAATAAAACGCGTTCCTGAATGCCGAAATTATGGACCGCCAAATCGAGGTGCGCATTGGCCGCATGACCGACGGGGGAGACATCTCCGGGGCCGTGCCAGGCGGTGCGCACGTTGAACCACTCGCCCAGCGTCGCCAGTTTTCGCGCCACGGATAAACCGCCGATTTGCGAGATATGAACGCGGATAAAATCGATCCATCGATTACTGATTAAATCCACCCACTCGTGCGGATTATTGAACAACTCGCCCATGGCGATGGGGACGCTGGTCTGTTCGCG
>CAYSNA010000538.1:0-3550 GCA_964432185.1 uncultured Cytophagia bacterium | reverse complement strand
AGGCGATGAAGATCAGGACTGGCAGGACGGATACGACGCCAATGAGAACGGCACTTATGTCTATTATGATGCGATCTCCGAAGAGTGGCTGCTCGAATCCGGCGAATTTGCCGGCGATGACGTCGGATTGGACGGTGTTGGCCCGGGCGATTTGAATTACAACGGCCCGGATGAAGGCGAGTGTAACCATCGGCCCGATTTTGTTCAGGGCGTTGGCTGCGAACCTAATTTTGCTGCTACCGATGTATCCGAAGCCGATCAAATTGGCTTGACCTCGCAGACGATCATGGACAATACGCTGTTTGTCGGCAATTACTCCAACGACAAAGATGAGAACGTCTGGAGCTTGATGGTCTCCGGCGAATTCGCTGAATACAAACAATCCGATTATTTACTCGAATTTTTCGCCTCGGCGAAATTCCCGTTTTACCAGGGCAGCGAAGAACGCATTTCGACGGCGATGATCGCGGCGTATGATGAACTGCCGGGATTAAACAGCCCAACGCACGACTCGCCGACACTGTACAAAAAGAAAAAGAACGCGCAGGTGATTTATGAGCGCGATTATCGCTTCTCTCAGCCGCCGCTTATGCCGACGCTCAAAGCCTTCCCCGGCGACGGGCAGGTCATTTTGACCTGGGATGATGCGGCCGATAAAAATACGCGCGAACCGCTGCTGTCCCGCAAGAACGATTTTGAAGGCTACAAACTCTACCGCTCCACGGACAAGCTGTTCCAGGATGCGGAAATCATCACCAATGCGCAGGGATACGCCTCATTCAAAAAGCCGATTTTTCAGTGCGATAAAATCGACTCCATCTCCGGTTATGCCGAGTACGGCCTGAATGAAGGCACGGCGTTTTACCTCGGCAACGAATCCGGCATCACGCACCATTATGTAGACAAAAATGTGATGAACGGCCGGACTTATTATTACGCCATTGTCGCCTACGATTACGGCGTGGAGCAGTTCAACATCTCCCCCACGGAAAACAATATTGTTGTCGAGCTGGACGAATCTGAGAACATCATCCGCATGGGCAAAAATGTGCAGGTGGTCACGCCCGGAACGCGCGCGGCCGGCTACATTCCGCCCGAGATTGAGGTGGATGACGAACGCACCTCGCCCACTCTGGCGGATGGTCTGGTGGCGCCGCAGATTGTCGCGACCCGAGCGGTCAAGCCCGATCACACTTATCGCCTGACCTTTGGCGCTGAGGCCAAAGAGTATTACTCAAGCTCATCAACCTACAGGCACCCCATGGATGCCAAGCTGATCACCAACGCGCTCTACGTGTATGACGAGACGGAGAACCGCCTCGTCTACTCGGAAACCAAGGAGAATTTTAATCTCAAAAATATCATTCATTATAAAAGCCAGTGGGAAGATGCGACCACCTTTGACTTTTATGCGTTTCAGGCGACACCCGTACAGACGGATGTTTTTGACGGCTTGAGCCTGACGCTGAGACTCGATCCGACGCGCACCGATTCCGTATCGTTCGACGCGCTCAACAGCGGCTGGGTCACGGGTTCGGCGCCCATCACCATTTTGACCGGCGTGATCGCCACCTATTTCCCCTGGGATTATGATATCATTTTTACCGACTCCGTGTCAACCAACGGCTCACTGTCGAGCACGACCGGCGTGCGCACCTATGATAACACGTCGATTCGCAAAACAGAGTTGATCATGGACCATCCGTACAATTTTTATGTGGTCAATCGAAAATCGCTGGATGAAAACGGCAATCCGGAAATCCTTGATCTCATCGTGCATGACATGAACGAAAACGGTATATATGACTGGGACCAGGACAACATTCTTGCCGGCCACATGGTCGAGAGCCGCACCGGAAAACGTTTTGCCGGAACCGTCTTTGCGATTAATTTTGCCGGCGCGGCTGATGAATCCGAACTGCCAAAAGCCGGTGATGTCTACCGCGTCAAATTTGCCAGACCGCTCTCCGAGGATGATTCGTTTGTGTTCAAAGTGCACCCGGAAAACGGTCTGCACGCCGATGAGGTCAACAGCATCATGGAAAAGATCAAAGTGGTGCCAAATCCATACGTCGCGACCAACCTGATGGAAACGGCCGTGGCCAATCCCTATTTGAATCAACATCGACAGATCATGTTCACGCATGTGCCGGCGGATTGTATCATTCGCATTTTTACGCCGACCGGTTTGCTGGTTGATGAAATTCAGGTCAACAATCCCTCCGATGACGGCATCGCGCACTGGGACCTGCTCTCCAAGGAAGAGCTCGAAGTGGCGTCGGGCATGTATGTCTATCAGGTAAAAAGCAATGTGACCGGACATGAAAAAGTTGGCAAATTTGCGGTGATCAAATAAGAATCGATGTTTCTCAAGGAGTCTGCGATGAAATATTTCACGATAATTTTTCTGATGATTTTCCTGGCGACGTCGCTTTTCGGCCAGGTCAAGCCGTACCGAATCGGCACCACATCGGCCTCCTTTTTGGAGATGGGCGTTGGCAGCGCCGCAAATGCCATGGGCGAGGCGTACGTCAGCGTTACGCGCGATTTATCGTCGATGTACTGGAATCCCTCTGGGTTGGCCTACATGCAATCAAACGAGGTGATGTTTATGCATCGGCCGTGGATTGCCGACATTAAAACCACCTTTGCAGCGGTTGGTCTGAATCTGCAAAATATCGGCACGTTTGCTTTTGGTTTTTCCAACATGGATTTCGGCAGCACCGAAGTCACCACCATGGAAATGCAGGAAGGCACCGGCGAGACCTTTGAGGCGATGGATTATGCCATCAGCCTGTCGTATGCCAGACGGCTGGCGCAGTGGTTTTCATT
The DNA here is from genome assembly GCA_964432185.1 of uncultured Cytophagia bacterium. Classification (GTDB taxonomy): domain Bacteria; phylum Zhuqueibacterota; class Zhuqueibacteria; order Residuimicrobiales; family Krinioviventaceae; genus Kriniovivens. The sequence goes on along the minus strand of CAYSNA010000538.1, from coordinate 718 downwards.
TGGCGCCACCGGCAAAATGATCAACTCAAAAATCAGCCGCCTGGATGCGCAGGCGCTGGCTGTGGATTTGGGCGTGATGGTCAACACCACCTTCTTTTCCCCCAATGGCGAGCGGGAGAATGGCTTGACCATCGGCATGAGCATCAGCAATTATGGCACGCGCATGCAGTACGAGGGCATGGAGCTGTTGCGGCCCATCGATATTGCCCCGGACGAGCACGGCAACTATAAAGATGTAGAAGGCCAATACCGTCTACAAAGCTGGGATCTGCCGATTTTGTTCCGTCTGGGCTTTTCGGTTACGCCGATTCTCACCGGCGCGCAAAAATTAACCGTGGCCGTGGATGCGCTGCATCCCAACAACAACAGCGAATCGCTCAACGTTGGCGCCGAATATCAACTGGCTTACGCCGGATATGGTCGATTTTTCCTGCGCGGCGGCTGGCGCGGCCTGTTCATGGACGATTCGCCGTACGGCCTGACCCTCGGCGGCGGTCTGCATTTTACTTTGCTCAACAATGTCGTGCTCAAACTCGATTACGCGTTCCAGGATGTGGTCTATTTTGACCATTATTCGTGTTATTCGATCGGCATTGTGTTTTGATACCTTAACAGTGAATATCCGGCCCAATATGGCAAAAGATTAAAAATAAAATGGAACACGGATCAAACGTATTTGACGGATTCGAACGGATGACAGCCGCAATCGCTTGAGCAA
>CAYSNA010000537.1:0-3558 GCA_964432185.1 uncultured Cytophagia bacterium | reverse complement strand
TAATGCACGACTCCCAGGGCGTCTCTGTATTAAAAGTCCCAACGCGCTGCTCCGGCGTTTCAAAATCGCCGGCAAACTGCGCGCCCTTGCTGACGCCATCCATGCCCTCGCGGCCCTTGTCCACGCGATTGTTGATGAGCAAATTATCCTTGAGACCACGCGCCCAGGCATACAACTCCATGCCCATCTCGTGTGTCCATGGCTCTTCCCATTCGCCGTCGAACCAGAGGATGGAGGTGCCGTAGGTGGTCACCAGCTCCTCTAGCTGGCCTTTCATCACCGGGATATATTTTTGCATGTCCGCATTTTTCTTGTCGACGCGCTTGCCCTGCATCAGCTCAATGGGATAATCGGGATGGTACCAGTCCAAAACCGAATAATAGGTGCCGAACAAAATATCGTGTTTGTCACAGGCGTCAGCGATTTCCCGCACGATATCGCGCTTGAACGGCCCGGCCATAATGTCGTAATCCGAAACTTTGGAATCCCACAGCGCAAAGCCGTCGTGGTGTTTGGTGACAAAGACGAGATATTTCATACCCGCGGTTTTGGCGAGCTGCATCCAGTCATCCGCATTAAAATTAACGGGATTAAATTCTTTGTACAGCACATCATACTCATCGGCCGGTACTTCTCGTCCACGCGACCAGCCGATTTCCGTGCCGCGAAGCGCCACTGGTCCCCAATGGACGAACAAACCAAAACGCATGTCCCGCCATTTTTCCAACAATTCTTGATTGGTGAGCACATCAGGATTGGCCTCGCCGCCGCCGAACAGGGTTTGGGCGGAGGTGAGGGAGGAGAACATAAAAATTAAAACAAACAATGGTTTCATCGCTTTCTCACTTTTTTGTGTGATTTGAATTAGACAGGTCTGTTATTCATTCTGTTTGTCGAATATACCTAACGCGATCTGGAGTTGTTCGTCAATACTTTTATTCGTGTCCAGTTCTGCTGCATCTCCCCATAAAATACCGGCAATTTCGCTTTTGATTTTAATTTGGATGAAGCGTCTCATCTCCTTATTTTTCGAGAACTCATCTTTCACCTCAATTGCATCATGTTGAAATGACGCGGCAAAGCTAGCATAATCTTTGTAGTTTTGCTCAATACTTTTTACTGTAATCAATTGAACTGCTTCTTGGGTAATGTAACTGCTGTACGTTGATGAATAGTCGAGGGAATCGAGGAGATCGTTCCGAGTGACCGTGACATCGGGGTGGATTCCGCCGAGTTTTTGGGCTGTCGAATCACTTTTTGAACGGTTTGTAAAATAATCCTCAAAAGAAATGCCGGCAAAATTGCGCTGAATTTGTCGGCCATGTGGGGTTCTATACTCGCCAATAGTCATGAGAAGTGCGCCGCCGTTTTCCAGTAAAAAAGTGCTTTGGATGAGTCCTTTACCAAAACTGGTTGTGCCAACAATGGTGGCGCGTTGATGATCCTGCAAACAACCGGCTAGAACTTCTGATGCACTTGCCGTTCCTTCGTTTATTAAAATGGCGAGTGGTAAGGAGAAATGATGTTCATCTTTTGAGAGATGCTGTGCGATAATATCGTTCTTTCGACCTGTTGTTGAAGCAATTTTCTGTCCCGCCGGGAGGAAGAGATCCGCAATTTCAATGGATGTCTGTAAGACTCCACCCGGATTATCTCGAAGGTCGATTATCAATTGCTTGGCACCGGATTTTTTTAACGACTCTAAAGCATCCAGAACTTCATCCGTTGTGCGTAAAGAAAAATTGCTGCACTTGATATAGGCCGTTTGAGGATCGAGCATTGTCGAAACAAGAATGCTGTTTTCATCGAGCTGCTCTCGTTTGATTTTATGAGAAAATTGTTCGTCGTTTCGTTGAAAGGTTAATTTGACTGTTGACGCTTCTTGCCCATATAAAAGCAATAATAAATCCGCCGTTGACGGTTTTGTTGGAATTTTTTTCTCATCCACCTGGATGAGAATATCACCGGTTTTGATGTTCTTTTTATCCGCCGGTGATCCCTTAATGACAGAAATAACTGTCGGCTTTTCATCAATGATTTCAAACTCGATACCGACACCAAAACTTGAACCAATAGAAATGTCTTGAAATTTACGCAGTGCATAGGGGGAAAGATACTGCGTGTGCGGATCAAGCTCTTGTAATACGCCGGTGATCGCTCCTTTGTAGAGCGCCTCCACCGGCACCTCTTTATAATAATTGCTTTTGACGTGATTGAGAACGCTTGAAAAAAGCATCAAAAATCGGTATTCATCCGTTTCCTGAGATAAAAGTGTATCATCAACAGCACCACCGGCAAAAATGAATAAAACAAAAAAAAATACCAAAACTTTCATTCTACTGTCCCCCCTTTTGCTTTCAATTCGACAATTTTCGCCTGAGCCTTTTGAATCGTTGCGGCCTCACGTTTGGGTGTTAGTCGCATAAATTCCTCATAGCTTTTTATCGCCTGATCATACTGTTTCAGATGTTCATGGATATAGGCCACATTGTAATGCGCCTTATAATCGTATGGATTAAATTTGATGGCCTGATTGTACTCAGCGATACTTGGTTCAAATTTGCCGATGGATGAAAAGTAGACGCCTTTATTATAATACAACAATGGATCATTTGGTTTCGTAAAAATGGCCGCATCAAGTTCGCGTATGGCGTTTCCATAATCTTTTTTTGACTGATAGATGCGAGCTAATTGCACATGCGCCATATAATATGACATATCTTGCATAAGGATGTTTTGAAATGCCGTTCTGGCTTTTTCCGGTTCATTGTTTTGAAAATGAGCATGACCGAGAAGGTAGTAGAGATCGGTTGTTTTTAAATAGACCGGAAGAATTTTTTTCTTGTTATACGAATCGACCGAATCTATCAACGTATTAAAATCAATAATTGCGGCATCGTACTCTTTAGTTTGAGCATACGCCAAACCGCGAAAATAACGTGCCTGGTGAAAGCTCGGCAGATTTTCAATCGAATAACTTAATTTCTCCACGGCCTTTTGATAGTGCCCGAGAAAGAACGCCTCAAAACCATCGTACAACAGTTCGTAAAGTACCTTCATCAGTGGATCAATAGTGCTTCCGCGCGCTTCGAGTAAAACGGTGGCAACCTTCCAATCAAAGAATGGATCGTATAAAAATGCAGTCGTCAGATGCTGTTGAACCGAATCAATCCTGGCTTGCATCGTCGAGTCCGGCTCTTCAGCAACACTTGCATCATAAAGCTTTTTATCCATTCGATACTCGGTGCAATAAATCGCAAAATGTGCAAGCGAAAACTCGGGACTTTTTATAATACACTGCTTAAAGTAACCGAGTGCTTCGTCGTAATGTTTTTTTGACAAATGCGCCAAACCGACATTATAACAAGCGACAACATCATTGGGATCAGCTAAATGTTTTTGTTCCAAATCCTCAATTTTTTCCGAGATGATCAAACGAGGTCCGCAAGAGGTAATAATAAAAAACAGAAACAACAATAGTGCTTTTGAATGTTTCATGTTCACCTCCTATGATAAAAGTTTCGCAATCTACTTCAATTGGAGTTATTTTTTCGACCG
>CAYSNA010000536.1:0-3564 GCA_964432185.1 uncultured Cytophagia bacterium | reverse complement strand
ATTGACGGATGGTTGCGGTCGCGAAACACCATGGATTGCAGATCGCGCACGCCCCATTCGCGAAAGTACTCGGCCGCGCCCTGAAATCCGGGTTCGCCTTTATTCCAGCCGACCAGCCACTTCTTTTTCGGATACTCCCATTCGTCAAAGGCCTCATCCATGACGAGAAATCCCAGCTCATCACACAACTCGTAGACATCCGTCGCCTGGGGATTATGACTCATGCGAATGCCGTTGCAGCCGATTTCTTTGAGTCTCAGCAGCCGTTCACGCCACACCTGTTTTGGCACGGCGGCGCCCAGCACGCCGGCATCGTGGTGCATGCAGATGCCCTTTATTTTCATCCACTCGCCGTTCAGCGCAAAACCTTTATTCGCATCAAAAGTGAGGGAGCGAATGCCGACCTTTGTGGTGTTTTCATCAACAACTTGGCCGGCCTGTTCGATCGTCGTTTTCAAGTCGTATAAATAAGGCTGCGTGATGCCCCATAGATGCGGATTTTTTACCGCGAGTTGGACGATTGAGGTGTTGTGAGATTTGGCATCGACCTTGATTTTTTTAATTTGTGTTGAAACGGTTTCGCCGTTGGCGTCAATCAACTGATGTTTGATTCTAATCGACGCATCATCCGAATTGTAATTACGCACTTTTGTTTCGATGGTGAGCGTGGCTTTGTTCTTGTCAACGACCGGCGTTGTATAATACAGGCCCCACAGATCAATGTGAACGGGATTGGCCGTGATCAGGTGCACATCGCGGTAGATGCCCGAGCCCGTGTACCAGCGCGAGTCGGCATCCAAACTGTGATCCACGCGCACGGCTACAACATTTTTTTCGCCCGGTTTGATGTACGGCGTGATGTCATAGAGAAAAGAGACGTAACCGTTCGGCCGTTTGCCCAGCCACTTGCCGTTGAAAAATACTTCGCTCTTGTTGTAGATGCCCTCAAAATAGAGATACATGCGCTGGCCGGTCTTTTCTTCGGGAATGGTGATATCCGTGCGATACCAGGCAATGCCGCCGGGCAAATACCCCGTGCAACTGGCTTTGTCCGGACTGGCGGGAAACGTCACGCTCCAGTCATGCGGCACGATGACCTTCTCCCACTCGGAATGATCCAGCGTTTGTCGACCACCGAGATGAACATCACCCAGATGAAAATACCAGTCCGTGAGTTTTTCCGATTGGCCGAAGCCTTGTCCATATACGGCTCCGACTTTTAGAACGATCAATATGAGAAAAAAGATTTTTACCTTCATGTCTGCTCTCCGGTTTTTATGTATGAACTTTTTAATTTTCAAGCAACGCCTTGATAAAATCAATCAGAATAGAAAACGCCGGCGCCGGCATGCCGCCGTGATCAAATCCCTGAACTTCATAAATAAACGTCTGTTGGTGTCCGGCCACCTGCATCATGCGCCAGAAATAGGCGTTTTCCTCGTAGCGGCCCAAAAGTTCCAGGTCGCGCCCGCCGGTGATCAGCACGATGGGCGGCGCATCTGGGCGCACGTGATAGAGCGGCGCAAACTCATCCACAATGGCCTGTTCCGGTGGAATGCCGCGCTCCTCGCGAACCGTCATGTGGGTGATGGTATGACCGCTGAACGGCACCAGCAGCCAAATTTCATTCGCATCAATGTCGTACGGCGCCAGCCATTTTTTGTCCAGCCCGACCATGCTGGTCAAATAACCACCGGCGGAATGGCCGGAGACAATGATCTTGTCAGGATCGCCGCCGTACTTTTTTATATTTTTAAACACCCAGGCTACAGCCGCCGCAGCATCTTCAATATAAACCGGACATTTGACTTTAGGATAGAGCCGATAATTGATCGCGGCAATGGCAATGTCTTTCTCTTTTAATTCCTCCGGAATATAGCGCTCGCCGCCCTTGAGGCCGCCGCCGTGAAACCAGACCACTGTGGGAAAATCCTTTACATGTTCTGGATAATATAAATCCAGGCGGCAGCGCTCCGTTTGATACTCATCGAGCCCGGATTCGTTGTCATAATATAAAATATCAGTCTGTGTGACGTATGTTGTCAGGCTGTCCGTTTTGTGCTGAGCGCTCACTGTCAAATTCAGCAAAAAGAGTGTACAAAGAATGATGGTCGATTTCATATCAACTCCTTGGTTGGTGGGACCTCGACAATATACTGTTTCTATTTTTTTATGACAAGCACTCTCATCTCAGAATGCAGGTTGTTCCGATATCGTCCATTTTTAGAGGCGACGGAATACGGACGTCCGATCTTAGCGGCGCGGACGATTTTGTCGAGAAAATTTGTAATTTGAAAGCACAATCAAAAATCTTAAACCCCAAAAGGACTATCGAAATGAAACTGAATGCGGTGCTGATTTCTTTAATGCTATTGCTGTTGATTTCAGGTTTTTCATTTGCGCAAAATTACATGGACTCGCCAATGAGCATTTACATTGATTGTACGAATTGTGATTTCAACTATATCCGATCCGAAATCACTTTTGTGAATTATGCGATCGATCGAAAAGATGCCGATGTCTATATTCTGATCACCAGCGAGCGGCGCGGCGGCGGCGGCGACACATATACGGTCTCGTTCACCGGCCGGCGGCGTTTTAACGACCGCAGCGACGTTCTGACGTTTACCACCCACGCCGACGATACGTTTGATCTCATCCGGCAAAAAATGGTGCAGACGCTAAAATTGGGGCTGATCCAGTTTATCGCGAAAACTTCACTGGCGGAGCGAATTTCAATTTCCTACAGCCAGCCGAAAGTTGAACGTCCGGTGCATGATCGCTGGGATCACTGGGTGTTTCGAACCCAGGTGGGCGGCGAGTTACAAGGCGAAAAATCCGCAAAAGGCAATAAACTGCACGCCACGTTTGGCGCCGAGCGCATAACGGAAAACTGGAAAATTCGTCTGAGTGCTGCAACCAAATACCAGGAAGATATTTTCCAAACCAGCGGCTCCGAGGTGGTCGGCATTTCCCGGATGCACCGGATGGAGGGCATGCTGGCCCGGAGTTTAACGAGACACTGGTCCATTGGCGCCGGCGCCGAAGGATCGTCGTCAACCTACTCCAATCTCAAAGCTTCTTACATGGCCTATCCAATGCTTGAGTACAATATTTTTCCCTATTCCGAATCGACCCGGCGCGAGTTTCGCCTGTATTACGGTTTGGGCGTTGGCTATAATAATTATTTTTACACGACCATTTATGATAAAGATGAAGAGCTGCTCTGGGGACAGCGCGCGGGCATCAGTGTTGAGGCGAAGCAGGAATGGGGCCGGATCGATGTGAGTGTTGAGGGTTTTAATTTTTTTCCCGAGGTCGAGCGAAATCACGTGCGTGTATCCGGCAATGTGTCGCTGCATCTTGTGCGGGGATTGGCGCTGGCGCTGCACGGCGGCGTTTCAGCCATACACGATCAGATCGCGCTGCCCAAAGGCGGCGCGAGCGACGAGGCGATTTTACTGCGGATTCGTGAACTCGAAACGCAATACAATTACTGGTTTGGTTTGGGTTTCGAGTTCACCTTTGGTTCGATTTATAACAACGTTGTCAATTCTCGATTTG
>CAYSNA010000535.1:2204-3589 GCA_964432185.1 uncultured Cytophagia bacterium | reverse complement strand
AATCTTCGCCATGGGGGCACGCGCCGGTGAGTGTCTCATTGTCCAACGAGACAAGCAATTGAAGTTCGACAAACAAGCGGCCGAAGAAATTGCTGCTGCACTTGAGTGGATTGTTTCTCGATGTAACGAGAAGTTTCGCAGCACCGAAAACAAGCCACCGGAGTTCATGGTGTCAGTCCGCATATCATCAGACGGATATTTCCGCTACGCGGACTACTGCCCCATTCTCACCATCTGGGGCACACCTGAGTACGTGTTTGCACCTCTCGAGGGTGGGCCAGTTACACTACCGTGGCCTCATGAGGTTACAGCTCAGCATCTGCGCAGTTAAGATGATTCGCCACGCCGGCCATCGCAATCGATGGCCGGCTTTTTTGTTTTAAAATCGTCGGCCATTGACTAAATTCCATATTAATGCTAAACTCATACCAGTAGTATTGTTCATCGTCAGTAAAAACCTAAACAACGAACAAGAGGCCACTAGTGAAAACCCCAACAGGCGGTACACCGAGAGTAATCTTAGAAAAGTATGGGAAAGGTATGTTCTGGCAGGATTTTGAACAACCAAATGGTGGTCGAATGGAATGCCTGCTTTACGGAGCTCAAGATCCAATTGTTCCCTCAATTGTGATACCTGTTACCATCGATAGGCACGTCATCGCCATCAGGCAGTTCCGCTACGGCGCGAACACTGTCCTTATGGAATTACCCGGCGGTTGTCCGAAGCCCGGCCAGACTCCCGAGGAAACGCTCGTAACCGAACTTAGCGAGGAAACCGGCTACAAGCCCGGGAGAATCATCCAGCTCAACAAACAGTTATGGTTCGAGCCAGCATGGTTGCGGGTCACATACATCCCGTTCCTTGCGCTCGACTGTTTTCTGGAAGAGGAACCTCATCCTGATGGAGACGAGTGTATCGAGGTGGTGAAAATACCCCTCAACGATTGGGTGTACATGTGCCAGAGCGGTGAAATCGAGGACGACAAGTCCATCGCCATCACCTTCATGGCTTTGCGGTATCTCAAGCTCTGACAAAAAGGAAAAACATGAACAACTTTTCCGAGTACGGCAAATTCGCGATTGAGGTTGCACAGAAGGCCGGCGAGGTTGTGCTTGATTTTCAAAAGCGACTAGCCGAGAAAATCTGGACCGATCGGTCGCATTTCAAAACCGTGGCCGACGACGCGAGTGAAGCGGTAATTCGTAAAATGCTTCACAACCGTTATCCGGAACACAACATCTGGTCCGAGGAAGGCGGCCGGAGTGAAAAAGGCTCGCGCTACACGTGGGTCTGGGACGCGGTTGACGGCACCATTCCGCTGTTCACCGGAATTTCGAACCACTTCTCGGTCTGCGGCGCGTTGTTTGACGGAAATGTCCCCATT
>CAYSNA010000535.1:0-2188 GCA_964432185.1 uncultured Cytophagia bacterium | reverse complement strand
ACGCCGCTGAAGCGGGACGCGGAGCCTACCTAAACGGCTCACCGATTCGGGTTTCAGATGAAAGAGAGATCAATCACGTTATTCTGAGCCTTGATTTCGGTAAAAGAGATCGCGTCAGGTGCATGCATCTACTCGAGAGGGCGCTCCAACCGGAAGGCATTTCCTGCTTCCTGTCGGGCGGCTGCGCCTCGGTGCCGATGCTTTTCGTCGCAAGTGGTATTATCCACGCCTATATGGCGACCAGCCTAGAGCCAGAAGACATGGCCGCCGCGGTGTTAATCATCCGCGAAGCGGGAGGAAAGGTTACAAACCTCTTGGGCGAAGAATGGAAACTTGGGGACCGGAGTGTCCTCGCCGCCAATCCCATCCTTCACGAAAGGCTTACAAGATTCTTCGGAATCTGAAGCGGTATGAACAAAAGACCACCCAACGAATTTATTCGGCGGGTGGTTTTCTTATTGTCGCAACAGTCAAACTTACTTGGAAATTCAACTCACAAGTCTTTAGGAAATCTCAAGTCTGACTTGTGATTCATTGACAAACACCCATATACATGATAATGTGTTTCCAGTTATCCAGATAACACGCGCCAGCTAGTGGCTGGCATAACAAACAACAGAATGGATGCTCTTTATGGATAATCTCCAATTGAAAGCTGTAATAGCCGGGATTTGTTTCGGTTTGCACCCGCTCCTGCTCAACAGAGGAGGATTGAGTGGCAACCTCTTGTCCGCAGTCTACGCCCTCATTGTTTTCATCTTTGTCTTACCGTTTGGACTAGGGGAAATCCGCAATCTCTCGCATGCCAATTGGCTGATGCTCTTCGGCGCAGGCGCCATTTGCGCGACGGGGACTCTTTTTTACACAGGATATTTGGCGAAGGCATCCCCCACGAACGTCGGTCTCCTCATTGTCCTAATGATAGTAATGCAAACCGTTGTTACTGCAATTTATCAAGCCATTATGGACAAGGGCGTGTCACTCACAAAACTTTGTGGCTTCGTTTTGGCAGCCGCCGCAATAGTCCTCCTAAACAAGAAATAGGTCCTGTCAGTGTAGAAAAAACCGTTCGCCGGCGCGCGGACGGTTTTTTGTTTTTCCGGCAAAGTGTTGCCATATCGCCTTCGCCAAGCTAACATATGTTCCTATACAAATATGATTATCTCGCGCACGCCGTTTAGAATATCCTTCTTCGGAGGAGGCACCGACTACCCTGTCTGGTACAAGAAAAGACGGGGTGCGGTACTTTCTACTTCAATTGACAAATACTGCTATCTGACATGTAGATTTTTACCGCCTTTCTTCGAACATAAATCACGAGTTGTCTGGTCTTTTATCGAGAAAGTCAAACATCCTCACGAAATCAAACACCCCTCGGCCCGTGAGGTAATAAAATTCCTCAAAATAAACAAGGGGTTGGAAATTCACCACGATGCTGATCTCCCCGCTCGTTCAGGATTAGGTTCAAGCTCATCCTTCACCGTCGGACTCTTGCATTCTCTGCACGCATTACACGGAAGAAAACCAACAAAAAGACAGTTGGCGCTCGAAGCTATTCATATCGAACAAAATCTAATAAAAGAGAGCGTGGGCGCCCAAGATCAGGTGGCCGCTGCCTACGGCGGCCTTAACAGAATTGAGTTCGGCGGGCCAAATCACATCACAGTTAAACCTCTCGTCGGAATAAAAAATGTCGCGGATATTTTAAATACCCACATAATGCTTTTCTTCACCGGCTTTTCCAGATTCGCCTCCGATATCGCCGCCGCCCAAATCCGTTCGACGCCGCGAAAAGAAAAAGAACTCGACAAAATGTTCGGCATGGTCGGGCAAGCCGAAAAACTACTGAGACAAAATAACGCCAGAGATTTCGGCAAACTACTCGATGAAAGCTGGCAAGTAAAAAGAACTTTGACTGGCAAAATCACAAACGGCACCATAGATGATATTTATGAAACAGGGGTCGAAGCTGGAGCCCTCGGTGGCAAACTGCTCGGGGCGGGCGGCGGCGGCTTTATTATGTTTTTTGTAGAGCCGAAAAATCAATCTCGCGTAAAAGACCGGCTTAAGAAACTTCTTTATGTCCCCGTAAAAATCGAGGATAAAGGCAGTCACATAATTTTCAATGGCTCGCAAGGTTTACATTAAAAAGGTAGGCGAACTTGTATTTTCAAGGCTGCTATACCAG
>CAYSNA010000534.1:0-3608 GCA_964432185.1 uncultured Cytophagia bacterium | reverse complement strand
TTAGAACAACGAGAAATACAAGAACACTCCTGAACATTCGTGTCTCCTCTCTTTAGATGATCAGTATAGTCATTAGTTCAAAAAGTTAATAAATTAGCCATAGAATTCAAATTGATAAACGCGTCGAGCATAAAATGACAAACCCTGTCGAGACTAGCCGTCCAGACAGGGTTTTTTCAACATCTATCCAAAAATGAATCTTACGCCGCTTCTTTCTCCGCTTGCTGCTTTTCAACTTCCTTGCGAACCTCGTCCATATCCAGGTCACGGACTTGTTTGATCACGTCTTCCAGGGCGCTTTCGGGCAGGGCGCCGGCTTGTTTGAAGATCATAATGTTGTCGCGGAAAATCGCCAAAGTCGGGATGGACTGAATGCCAAAAACCGCGGCGAGTTGCTGTTCTTCTTCAGTGTTCACTTTAGTGAACGCAATATCGGGGTGTTTTTCAGAGACGCGCTCAAAGGTCGGTCCAAACATGCGGCATGGCCCGCACCATTCCGCCCAAAAATCGATCAACACAATATCATTATCTTTTAAAGTGCTTTCCAGTTTATCCAATGTTAAATTTTGAGTTGCCATTTTTATCTCCTGTTGGCTGTATCAAATTTACTTTTTGACTTTTTCCATTAGATGAATCAAGAACAAAAAGATTCAAAAAGAGTCTTTTTCAAAACCGTGATACTGGAGAAGCGACTGGCTCCACGCATCAAAAAATTTGATTAAAAGAAAATAATTTGATACTTTGTGCTGTTTTAAAAGCCAAGTAAATAAATTTCAACCATATATTATGAGGGACAAATGCGACTTTTCGACTCCTGGAACATTGAAGACTTGACCATCACCACCATGCGAACGTTAATTATTGACGCGGTGCAACAGGCGAATTCCGGCCATCCCGGCACCCCAATGTCCATGTCACCGCTGGCCTATCTTTTATACAAAAAGGTGATGAAGCATAATCCGAAGAATCCGGACTGGTTCAATCGTGACCGATTTGTGTTATCCGGCGGGCATGCCTCCATGCTATTATATTCCATTTTGCATTTATCGGGTTATGCCATCACGTTGGAGGATTTGAAAAATTTTCGCCAACTCGGCAGCCGGACACCGGGGCATCCGGAGCGTGAATTACCGGGTGTTGAGACAACGACCGGCCCGCTGGGCCAAGGTATTGCCAATACAGTTGGTATGGCGATTGCCGAAGCCCATCTCGCAAAAGTTTTTAATAAAGCCGGCCACGAGATCATTGATCATTACACCTATGCGTTGTGCGGCGATGGCGACATGATGGAGGGCATCAGTCACGAAGCCGCTTCGATGGCTGGGCATTTTGGGCTCGGTAAATTGATCTGGTTCTACGACGACAACAGCATCACCATTGAAGGCCGCACGGATTTGGCTTTTTCCGAAGATGTGGCGAAACGCTTTGAAGCGTATAACTGGCAGGTTATCAAAGTTGGTGAAAAACCGAACGATCTGAACGCGCTTGCCGCGGCGATTAAAGAAGCCAAAACAGAGCAAAACAAACCGTCGCTCATCATCATAAAATCGGTGATTGGCTACGGCTCGCCGAATAAAAAGGATACCTCCGAAGTGCACGGCGCGCCGCTTGGGCCGGATGAAGTCAAATTGACCAAACAAGCCTACGGCTGGCCGGAGGATGCTTCTTTCCTCGTTCCGGAAGCTGTCTATCAACACATGGCCGATATTAGGGCGAACGGAGAAAAAGCGGAAGCGGCGTGGAACGACACGTTTGCTGCCTATAAAGCGGCGTTTCCGGACCTGGCCGCACAACTCGAACATGCGATTGCCGGCGAACTGCCTGAGGATTGGGATGCGGATATTCCGGTGTACACCCCGGAAAACGGCGCGCCCGCGACACGCGGCATCGGCGGCAAAGTCCTCAACGCTATCGCGCCCAAAGTGCCGTATCTCATTGGCGGAAGTGCGGATTTGAATCCATCGACCATGACCTACATGAACGACAGCGGTTATTTTGCCAAAGGCGCGTTTGCCGAAAAGAACGTTCCGTTTGGTGTGCGAGAATTTGCCATGGCGGCGGCGGCGTCCGGTTTGGCACTGCACGGCGGTATTCGTCCCTTCGCCAGCACCTTTTTTGTGTTTACCGATTATGCTCGTCCGGCGATGCGCCTGGCCGCCTTGATGGAATTACCGGTGATTTACGTGATGACGCATGACTCGATCGGCGTTGGCGAAGATGGTCCAACACATCAGCCGGTTGAACATTTGACGGCGCTGCGCATCATTCCGAACATGACCGTCATCCGTCCCATGGATGCCAATGAAACGGCTGAAGCGTGGAAAGTGGCCATGCGGCACAAGACCGGCCCGACGGTGATCGTGCTCACCCGCCAGGGATTGCCAATTGTCGATCGTACAAAATATGCCGGTGCCGAAAATCTGGCGAAAGGCGCCTATATTTTGTCGCCGGAAAAAGGCGAGACACCGGATATCATTCTCATCGCCTCGGGTTCGGAAGTGCAGTACGTTGTGGAAGCGCAAGAAACGCTCGCCAAAGACGGCGTTGATGCTCGCGTTGTCAGTATGCCGAGCTGGGAACTGTTCCGCAAACAAGATGCCGCCTACAAAGAAAGCGTGCTGCCGAAAGCGATAACCAGACGTCTTTCCGTCGAGGCCGGCGTGACGCGCGGCTGGCAGGAATGGGTTGGCATCGACGGTCTGTCGATCGGTATCGATCAATTCGGCGTCAGCGGGCCGTTCAAAAAGATCTTTCCGCACTTTGGTTTTAGTACGGAAAACGTTCTGGCCAAAGCCAAAGAATTACTCTAATCTCGTTTTGTGATTCTCAAGCCCGATTTCAACCTGTGGAATCGGGCTTTTTTTGTGCGATGATGTACCAGGTGGGATTGAGCCAGATATTAAAGAAATCAATTTTATCAGAAATGAGCCGTGTCAGCGCATCGGTCAATCGCATTTTTTTCAGCCAATTGATTATTTTCAAATGAGAATTCCGATTCCACACGGATTGCGGATGGTCAAAGGCAAAGGCCGCAACCGTTGAATTGACGAAAAACCAATCAAATTTGCTCTGCCTCATCAACGCATTTAATTCTTTCAACGTCATCAGTTCAGGAAAATCAATTCGATGGCCGGGCTGCCATTTGAGCCAGTCCGATACAACGCGTTTAACATGGTCTCGTTTTAATAGTGAAACAAGGGGCAAACTAAAATGTGGATCGACCAGCACATTCAAAAACGCCACTTTGTTCGGCGTTGACAGATAGAGCCGTCCGCCGGGTTTTAAAAGTGCATGCAGTTTGCGCAGGACCAATTCCGGTTGCAACAGATGTTCGATCACATCGAGCAGGATAATGGCGTCAAACCGCTTTTCAAAGCCAGGGAGCTGATCGATGATTGTTATCGCCAGTTGTTCTTCGCGGGCTTTTGTTTTTAAGATATTCACTTTGGTGTCATTCACATCTAGCGCGGTAACATGCGCGCCCCGACTCGCCAACTCCAGCGAGATACCGCCGGTGCCGCAGCCAAAATCCAGTATGACCGCGCCGGGTATATCAACAACGTTCGACAGAACAAAAGCCACCAGGCGTCCGCGGGCCCGACCGAATT
>CAYSNA010000533.1:315-3619 GCA_964432185.1 uncultured Cytophagia bacterium | reverse complement strand
TGTCGTGCCGTTCGACGGAGACTGGCAGCGCGTCACCATTCCGTTGACGGACATGCAGGATCAGGGCGCCTGGGATCCGGATGATCGTACGTGGTATGGTGGCCCGCAAGGTTTGTTTGACTGGTCGCAGGTGCAGCGCTTCCAGTTTGTCTCGGAAACAGCGGCCCAACCGGACGCGGAAATTTACATCGATCGTGTGCGCATCGTCTCCGCCGACGCTGTTGATGCCATGCCGGACCAGCAACCGGTTTCATTTGAATTGGCGGCCAATTATCCCAATCCGTTTAATCCAAGCACAAAAATACGCTACATTTTGCCGCAGCGTGCGGATGTGCGTTTGAGCGTTTACAATGTTCGCGGCGAGCTGGTGAAAACCCTGGTGGCCGACACCCGAAACGCCGGCAGTTATACGGCTCAGTGGGATGGTACGGATGCGAATAACCGTCAGGTGAGCAGCGGTGTTTATCTTTACAAGCTGAACGCTGATGATTTTGAACAAACCAGACGCATGTTGCTGATTCGCTAATGTGTGACAGGCTGATGCTCAAGGGCATCAGCCTTTTTTTATGACCCGGCTATCGCCAACGCGTTCAGTGAGTCCGATCTCGTCAAAATAGGCGAGCAGCGGCATGGCAAACTTTCTCGAGGTGTCGAGCATCTCGCGAAATTCCCCGACGGTAATTTCGTCCCCGGCAAAAGCCTGCAGTCTCCGTTGCGCTTCCGCAAGCGCTTCTTTTGTAAAATAAAGGTCCCCTTCAAAACGGACGATTTTATCCAAACCCAGCAACGCCTGCAAACCGAACTGAATACGATCTGCCGAACAATTGAGCATCTGCGCCATGACTTTGGTCGGCGGTGTGGTAAATTGTCCATCCTGGAGGATGGCCAAAATGTCATCGGTCAGTTTTCGTTCGTCGTCAGTCAGCTTTATTTCATGAGAGGTGCATTTGATCATGTCGTTTGACATCACCAGCAGGTTGTCATGCTGCAAATCAACCAGCGCGGCCTCAAAAACCTGCGGCATTGTTTTGCACGTTTGCGCCAAAAGATTTGCTTTTTTAATTCCCGGCCGCAGCGGTTCGTTTTGATGAAAAAGTTCGACGCTATGGTGGATGGACGATTTGATTCGGCCATAAACGGTTTTGTGCAAAAGCAGTTCTTTGGCGCCGAATGTGAGAATCAGATTTTTGCTCTTTAACGTTTCCAGAATGGGTTTGAGAACAGGCGCATCAAAGCCGGAGAGTTTTTCCAGCTCGGCCGCCTGAATGGGCTGGCTGTGCTGCAGCAGGAGGGAGGTGACAATCTCTGAAGGATCAAAGTTTTCCAGTCTTTTCAGGTGCTCGACAACCGCCGCATCCAGGCGTTTGTGCGGTTTTGGATTGACATCGAGGAGGATGCCGCCGCCGATGGTAAATTGCGGCGAGTACTGCCGGATGACAAACGGATCGCGCTTTTGCGCCACAGCCAATTCTTCCAGCAACAGCTGAACATAACCGGAGCCGCCCGGCTCGATTTTGTCAGTTCCAAGCACTTTGACGCGCGCCATAATTTCCCGCGTGCCGAGATGCAAACGGACGCGGGTTCGATTTGTCAGCGCCTTGGCACCGGGCAGGAGCGAGATTTTCGCATCAAGGATTTTAGTTGGCACAAAATAATCAGCCGTCGCCAAAACGTTGCCGCGTTCGATGTCATCCTTGGCGATGTTTTGCAGATTGAGCGCGGCGCGGTCGCCGAGTTCGGCGCGCTCGGAGGTTGAACCGTGCGTCTGAATGCCGCGAATTTTGACGCGCCTTTTTTGCGGCAGCAGCTCAAACGTATCGCCGATGGCGGCCTGGCCCGATAACACCGACCCCGTCACCACGGTACCGTGTCCCTTGATGGTAAAGGATCGGTCGATGGGCATCCAAAAGACGCCGCGATCCTGGCGTGGTTGTGATTGATCAGCCATGTCAATCAACGCCTTGCGCAGCGATTCAATGCCATCTCCGGTAACGGACGAGACACGATAAATCGGCGCATTTTGTAGAAACGTGTGCCGTACAGCATCGCGAATATCATCTTCAACAATCGCCAGCCATTCGTCGTCTACCATATCAATTTTGCTCAAGGCGATCAGGCCGCGCTTCAATTGCAGCAAATTGAGGATATCGAGGTGCTCCCGCGTCTGCGGCATCACGCCGTCATCAGCGGCAATGACCAGCATGGCCATGTCCACTGTGCTTACGCCGGCCACCATGTTCTTGATGAATTTTTCGTGCCCGGGAACGTCAATGAACGCAATATTGTCATTCAGGAAAGCAAATCCCAGATCGATGGTCATGCCGCGTTCCTGTTCCTCGCTCAAACGATCCGGATCCGTGCCGGTGAGCACCCTGACAAGACTCGATTTTCCGTGATCAATATGTCCGGCTGTGCCGATTATTTTGTGTGCCATCGTCGTTTATACCCAAAGAAAAAGCACAGGAAAAATTCGCTGTGCTTTTTTATCATTCAAAAATGAAAAAATTATGCAAGTCCAAGCGTGTCGAGCAGCGCGACATAGGTTCCGGCTGTCCAGCCGAGCACCGGCGAGTTGGCGACGCCTTTTGGCGATGTGATGCTTTTCTCTTTCACATTATACCATTCCCACATCTCGCCGGTCTGTTCATAAATGTCGTATACCATGCTCAACCAGTTTGTGCCGATGTCTGCAGCGTCCTCCATGTATTCGTAATCGGACAAGCCCTTGATGACAAAATACAAAAATGGTGCGCACAACAACGGATAGCTCCAGCCGGATCCCGCCTCTTGATAGTCCCTGTCCGTAATAGTGATGCCGCCGGGCGCGATAAAATCCTTTAGCGCTGCCTGAAGCGTGGCCGCCTGATTTTCATCCACAAGCTCGACAAATAACGGCATGTACCCGGCCAGCGATTTAATGTCGTGTAATTTCTTTTCAGCAAAATTATTATCAAAAAAGAATTGCTTGTTGTCATCCCAAAACAGGGAAAATAATTTTTGAATGTGCTCACTTTTCTGAAGCAATGATTTATCGCCGTCGCCATCGGCTTCGCGTTGCAGGTCGTGAATGAGAATGGCGTTTCGGTATAACAATGCATTCAAATCAACCGGATTATAATTCTCGCTGTGCGAAAACCGAGTGGATCGCAGCCAACAGGCATCAGATAAAGCATCTTTTTTGCTGTTCTCTTCCAAAGAGAAACGGTACACACCTACCGGCGTCGTGTGCGGCTTTATCGTCCAGTAATGATACTCATCGACCACGGATGGCAACATACGGCTGAGCCAATCCTTGTCGCCAGTG
>CAYSNA010000533.1:0-305 GCA_964432185.1 uncultured Cytophagia bacterium | reverse complement strand
CCAGTGGCGCGGTAAATATCTCGGATGATCCACGGCAACAAGGGCAGGGTGGTGGCGCCGCTTTGCTCCTTCAAGTTGGATGCCGGTACATAACCAAATTTACGCTGCAGAAATATCAGGTTTTCCGCATTATGGCGGGCAAGGTCGACAAGTTTGAGCCGAATAAGCCCGAGGTTGATGAAATAGGTGTCCCAGTAAAACAAGGCATCGTGCTTGTTTGGGCCAGGTGTAATGTACGGATCGGGCAGTCCGAACAACTGCTCCGTGTCCTTGGGTGTTTCGCGAACGCATTCTTTTTCAATACG
>CAYSNA010000532.1:0-3627 GCA_964432185.1 uncultured Cytophagia bacterium | reverse complement strand
CGCTTTAATTTTTTTAAAATATTAACGAAACTTGGATGGCAACCGATGAGATCTTTCTCTGCTAACTCTTGCTTTATTGACGCAATAATTTCATCCATGTTTTCCCCTGAACTTGATGAAAAATTAGCATTCGAGCTTTAATTTATCCCTTGTTATACAAGAGAAATACACTCTAAATGTATTTGATACCGAAAATAGAAAAATAAGTTATAGAATAAGTTAAGCCGTTCTGTTTCAGGATGTTTAGCTATTCCGCTATTTGGATAAGAATTCCCGCTGCCCGAGAGAATGGAAAAATAGAATATCGATCGTTTATACCGCCTTCATATAAAAAATATATAATTAATAAAAATAGGATTGTCAAGAATTATTCAAATGAATGATAATTTATTTCAACTTTAGAAATAGCTACTAAAAACCTCTTGTCTCTTGAGAAGAGATAAATTCAATTTTCATTACCGGACACTTTAGTGTCCCGGGCTAAAAAGTTCGGGTTGCACCATACTGGGAATATCTTTAGCTTGTCCCAGTAGATGATCAATAAATCGTTGACCTAATTTAAACATGCTGAGATCGCATCTTTCTGTTCTGTGAATGGTCTTATGAAAGTCATGCAATTTCGCATAAATACCAAAGTAGATAAGAAACAAATAAGCCATAGCAGCGGCAATTAAGAGTCGTTTTAATCGTTCTGGTTCTGCGATATGGCTTTTATGAATATGAAAGCCTCTACTTTTTTGATCTGAAAAGAAGGTTTCAATTGTAAAACGTTTTTTATACCAATAGAGCGCCTCTTCGATGGGCTGCAAATTGGTAAACAGATAAATTGCTTCTTTGTAATCTCTTTTCCACCAAACGACAGCATCGCAACAGAATGTGCTGTCAGTTATCGGTTTGAGGTTCGGCACCCAGATGAATTCTTCGGAACCGACATCTAAATCGTTCATTTTGAAGATATCATCCTGTGCTGTCATTTTTCTGTTTTCAGCGGTTCTGGCAACGAAAACATGTTTATTTTTACTAACGTTATGCAGCAAGTCAGAGCCGTCAAATTCACCATCTCCAAGAAAAATGATTGTTTTATTCGCCGGTACAATGGCTAAAAGGCGTTGCCACAGTTCAATATGGAGTTTTTCCTCCATGTGTCCTTTGCAGCCTTTTTTCACCAGCCAACATATGGGTAGTGAACGGTTTCGGTAAACAAGACCGGCAACAAGCGCGATACATCCATGACCGACGACACTACCATCAAAAACTATTGCTATGTATTTGGTATTGATAGAACGTAACAAAGCTTGAGCAAAAGGTAAATAAAACGTATCATAAGTAAAGTTGGGATTTTTGAGTAATCGATAAAAACTCTTCTCCCGACTCGGTGGCTTTCGAACATCAGCGCATTTAGCAGCAACATCCGGTAGATTACAGCGATTTGAACGAATGATGCCATTGATGAGAAATGCCATATTTTTTAAATGACGCAGCACGTTACCTGACGGTGTTGATGGACAAAGAGTTTTCAAAGAACTAAAAATCATAGAAAAACAACGCATACTATCAGACATTTTCGTGCGCTCCTTGCTTTAGGTCCTCTAACCTTAAAAATAACAAGGAGTGCACGATCTTAAAAGCCTTTTTCTAAAAAAGTGTCCGGTAGTGAAAGCCCTGACGAGACTGTCGAAAAAGTCTCGATCTGGGTTCAAAAATTATTATATTAGGCCATAGCCCTCATATTCACTCAGGACGACCATGGCCCAATTTAAACCTTACAATTACAATGAACTGATTATGGTTCCGGTGAACCTGGAAGATCAACTCCTTCCAGGTTCATTCGAATTTACTGTTCATACGCTTGTCGAATATCATATCGACATGTCTGTTTTCGACGCCAATTATAAAAATGACGAGACCGGCTGTCGAGCTTATGACCCGAAAATTCTGCTCAAAGTTATCTTGTGCGGCTACGCCCGCGGTCTCGATACCTCTCGTCGGTTGGAGCGCGCCTGCCGACAGAACATCAACTTTATAGCTTTGGCCTGCGCTCAGACACCTGACCATTCGACCATCGCCGCCTTTGTATCTACGATGAGCAACCAGATTAAGAGCATTTTTCAGGACATTCTGCTGTACTGTGATAAACAGGGTCTGCTCGGCGGCACCTCATTCAGCATTGACGGCTGCAAGTTGCCGTCCAATGCATCAAAAGACAAAAGCGGCACCGTTGATCAGTTAAAGGACAAAAAGCACCGTCTGGAAAACCGCCTGGCTGAATTAATAGCCGCGCATCAGCTTAATGATGCGTCAGAGAAAAAGGTTCACAGCGTTCAAAAGCGCATCGAAAAGTTGGACGATTTTCTCGCCACCAACGAACCGAAAATCGGCAGCAAAGGCAAAGAGATTAAAAGCAATATTACCGACAACGAGTCCCATTTGATGCAAACGTCACACGGCATCACTCAGGGCTACAATGCACAGGCGCTGGTCGATTCGAAAGATCAAATCATTCTTCAGCCCGATGCCGGCAATTCCGGTCAGGACGATGATCATGTGGCGACGATGATTGACGGCGCCAAAGAAAATCTCAAAGCCATTGGTAAAGATGGCGACTATTTAGAAAACACCGATCTGGTGTGTGATACGAATTATTTTTCAGCGCCCAATATTCAAAAACTAAAAGATGAACATATCAACGGCTATATCCCTGACACTGATTTTCGTAAACGCGACCCTCGCCTTATAACAGGGGATGCCAGGTTTTCCATTGCCGATTTTGACTTTGATGTCGGCCGGGATGTTTATACCTGCCCAACCGGCTCTGTATTAACCCGGCAGGCCGACAGCAGCCGAAACGGCAAAAGGCACTATCGGCATTATGCTGCGCCGCAGCAGGACTGCTCCGCCTGTTCGTGCCGTCATCGCTGTTTAGCGAAAAAAACATCGACTCGTCGTTGGCTGAGCGTCTATCATGATGAATCGTTGGCGTCATATACCCGCGATCTTGTCGCCAAAATGGATAGTGATGAGGGGCGAGCGGTCTATGATCAACGACTCGGCATGGTTGAGCCGGTATTTGCCAACATTCGCTTTCAAAAGCGTTTGAATCGATTTTGGCGGCGCGGCAAGGACAAGGTTAATATTGAATGGACGTTGTATTGTTTGGTTCACAATATAGAAAAGTGCATTCAATTATGTGCAAATCCGACCGTGTCGCCAGTACATTAATTGAAAACAGATATGTCAAAGAACAGGGTGCTAAAACATCAAGTTTAAGTCGATAAATTTTCTTTTTTCGGCTAAAGTCGCCGGTAGAAAAGTAGTTTTTCGACAGTCTCGACATGGTTTTTCTGTGCTTCTACTCTTCCGGCGGCCAGACAATCGTACCGTGATCGCGCAGCAGCCAGGAAATGTAATCCGTGCCGATGGCGCGGGTGTTTCCGTATATAATCTGTTTGTCATGGTGTTGGGAAATTAATCGTAGTATAAAAATTGTGCGGATCAATTGCAAGAAAATGAAGGAGACTAGAATTTTCAGTTTGGAGAAAGATATCGTACCAGGATAGCCGCCGTAGTCGCTGAGTAACGCCGAGATGTGGAGCCATTTCTCTCCTCCGCGACTCTCCGCGACCTTTG
>CAYSNA010000531.1:0-3637 GCA_964432185.1 uncultured Cytophagia bacterium | reverse complement strand
AGTCCGATTTGCCGCAGAAACGCGAACATGAATCCGCTGAACAACATCAAGTTGAGAACCAGGAATAAAAAATGAACATCCGGAACATACGGCTGCAAAAAGTTGAGGATTGAAAACAGCGCCGAATCAATAATGTTGATGCGGGAGATATCCTCGGGATTACCCCAAATGGGCATGCCGCTGTTGATGTTCGGATTCCATAACGGGATGTTGTCGATGGACGTGAAACTCTCAATGGGTTCGTAAGGCAATTGATGCGGTGAGCTGTTAAGAATAAAATCGTGATAAAATAAAAGTGTGAGCACAGTGGAGAAAAAAAGCGTCACCCACAAGCCATGTCGATTCAAGAACCGGAAAAACGTTGTCAACCACGCTGAAAATGTCCCTGTTGCTGCCACAAAACACTCACTGTTCAGTTTGAGAACTTTTGCATGAAAATAAATAGTTTGAGCTATAAAGTCCAGTAAAAGTTCAAAAAGGAAACGAGTAAATACACCTTGAGCTTTACGAAAAAGATGTTAAATTTTGTGAAAAGAATTCAAAAATCATCCCTCTTTAAACCGAAAGGTTGTGCATGGATAAACTCAGGAAAATTCTTGCCGCTATCGGCCCGGGCTTTATCATTGCGTCCGTTGTGCTGGGCCCCGGCAGCATTACCGTCTCTTCAAAAATCGGCGCGACGTACGGTTACCAATTATTGTGGGTGATCATTTTTGCCGGGCTGGCCATGGGGATGTATGTGTACATGGCCTCGCGTTTTGGCGTCACCCAGGAGAAAACAATTCTGCACACCATTGCCGACACCTACGGGCGCTGGTTCGCTGCGCTCATCGGCATTTCCAGTTTTGTGATGGCTACCAGTTTTCAATTCGGCAATAATCTTGGCGTTGCCACGGCGCTGAACAGTTTGACCGGCATCAGCGAAAACGTCTGGCCGTTGGTGTTCACCGGCGGCGCCGTTATTCTGGTGTTTTTCGCCAAGAATCTCTACAAAATTTTGGAAAAATTGATGATGCTGCTCGTGGCGACGATGATCATGGCTTTTTTGCTCAATCTCATTTTTACCAAACCCAACCTGGTTGAAACGGCACAGGGTTTCGTTCCTTCCATTCCGCGAGGCGGGATGGAAGAGCTGGCGGCGCTTGTGGCCACTACGTTTGTGCTGCACGTGGCGATTTACCAATCCTATCTGTCGCAGGACAAAGGCTGGAAACTGACGGATTTAAAACGCGGTTTTCGCGATACCGTCGCCAGCATCGTCATGTTGGGCGGGATTACCATGATGATCATCATGACGTCGGCTGCCGCACTCAAACCTGAGGGCATAGTCGTCACCTCAGCCGCGGAAATGGCGAAACAGTTGGAAGCGCTTTTTGGATCCTATGCCAAAGTCATTTTCAGCATCGGCTTGTGGGCCGCCGCGTTTTCTTCGCTGACGGTGAATGCTGTGGTTGGCGGCGGATTGCTGTCGGACGGTCTCGGTCTCGGCCGGTCAATGGAAGAAAAATGGCCGCGATATTTTACCATTTTGGCGATGCTCATCGGCATGTCCATCGCGGTGTTTTTCAAAGGCAATATTGTTCACGCTCTGGTGGTGGCGCAGGCATCAACACTGTTTGCGGTGCCGGCTGTGGCCATCGGCTTGTTCCTCATTTCCAATAACAAAAAGGTGATGGGCAGATTCGCCAACACCTGGCAGCAAAACATCGTCGCTGTGTTTGGTTTGATTCTCATCTTGTTGATGGTCTATTTCAAATATCATCAACTGATCGTCAAAATGAGCGAGCTGTAAAACAGAAAAGCCTCAACAAAAGTTGAGGCTTTTTTTATGCGCTCACGCGATAAACTGCCGCAAATAGTTATAGCTCTGTTGCAACGACGTTATGCGCCGATCCAGCTCGCCCTCGTAGGCGCGATCCTCCACCTCAACACAAACCGGACCGTTGTAGCCCGTGTCCGTCAAGCCGGAAAAGAACTCGCTCCAGTCCACATCCCCAAGGCCCGGAAGTTTTGGTGTGTGGTACTCGTTTGGATTGGCGAGAAAACCAACGTCGTACAATTTGTCCACATCCAGCCGCGCATCTTTGGCGTGGACGTGATAAAATTTGTGACCGAATTCCTGAATCGCGGCATAAATGTCAATGCCCTGCCAGACAAGATGTGAGGGATCAAAGTTAAGACCAAAAAAATCGCTATCGATCTCGTCAAACATGCGGCGCCAGATTTTCGGACTGTGCGCCAGGTTCTTGCCGCCCGGCCATTCATCGTTGGTGAAAAACATCGGGCAGTTTTCAATGCCGATTTTGACATCATGGTCTTCCGCCAGCTTGACAATATCCGGCCAGACTTTTTTGAAGCGCGGCCAGTTGTTCTCAACATTTTTGGTCCAATCCCGGCCAATAAAGGTATTGACATTTTTCAAACCCAGCAATGGCGCGGTCTGGATGACTTTTTTAATGTGGTCGATGTAAACCTGGGCTTCGGCTTCATCCGGCGCCAACGGATTGGGATAATAGCCGAGGCCGCTGATGCTGACGCCGTACTTTTGCAGCAGATCATTTATCCGATCCGCCTGCTCCTGGTCCAATTCAACGACATCGATATGGGTGACGCCGGCATAACGCCGTTCCGCTTTTCCTTTTGGCCAACACATGACTTCAATACAGTCGTAGCCGATATCGGATGCGGTGATTAGGACATCCTCAAGATTCAAGTCCGGCAAAATGGCTGTGACAAATCCGAGTTTCATGGTATTCCTCATCTGGTTAACCACGAATTACACTAATCTCACGAACTAGTAACTTTTGAATTAGTGCAATTCGTGAAATTCGTGGTTTTTCTTTTTACCTGTTTAAATCGCTATCCATGATTGCTTTTGATGACTTTTCAAAATGGCTTCGCACAAAACAATCTCGTGATGACCCTGTTCAAACGTCGGGAACTGCGGCGCGGCAGTTTTATCACCATTGGCAATATGGGAGTAGAAGGCACGGAAACATTGCTTGAATGTGTCCGGAAATCCTTCATTGTGCCCGCCGGGGAAATTGGCGTAGGGAAGCACGGTCCGATCCAGCAATCCCGGATCTTTCATCAAGCGTTCGTTCGCTTTATCGCGGTAGCCGAGCCACATGTGATTCGGTTCTTCGCTATCCCAATAGAGCGTCGATTTGGAGCCGGCAATTTCATAACGCAGGCAGTTTTTACGCCCGGCTGTGGTTTGCGAGACCCACAAGTTACCGACGGCGCCGTTATCAAATTTCAGCATAATGCTGCCGCAATCTTCGGTGTCAATCGAAACATCCTCGGTGGCGTCAATTTTTTGCACCTTGCCGGAGAATGTTTCCACCTCGCCGGTCGGACGTTTGCGCACGGGATGCACCGTTCTCAAATCGGCATTCACAGCAATCACTTTGAGACCGGTGATGGTTTGCACAAGATCGAGCCAGTGCGTGCCGATATCCGCCACCGCACGCAGCGCGCCGCCTTCTTCGGCCAGCACACGCCAGTTGTAATCCGTGGGATAAAGCAGCCAGTCCTGCACGTAGCTGCCAACGATGGAATAAATTTCTCCAACGTTGCCGGCCGCGACGTTGTGCCGCGCCTGCAGATTTAATGGATAAAATCGAATATTGTAATT
>CAYSNA010000530.1:0-3638 GCA_964432185.1 uncultured Cytophagia bacterium | reverse complement strand
CTCTATTTGTTACTAAAATTTATTTGCATAAAATATCTATTTTGGACAAGTATGACTTTGCATTATTGTTAATTTTATTTATACTCATCTCGTCGAGGAAAAGCTTTATCCAATTATATAGTCCCGCGCAACTCTTCAACAACCACTACTGTTCGCAAAACATTTGACGAAAATGTTTTAAGGAAGGTGAGGAACGGAGACTCCTTTGCGAGATAAAAAATTTCGTCTTTTTTTGATTCTACTTTATATCGGAACGATTGTCGCTTATGTTTATTTTGTGCAGCGGGGGCTCGACTATTACTTGACCCCACTGCAAGAACGGCCACGGCATATGGATTACGCTATCCTCAAGCCCGGCGGCGATATTGGCCACGGTCTCGGTATCATCGGTTCATGCATGATGATGATCATGCTGCTCTACTCGGTGCGCAAACGAAAAAGAATTTTTAATAAGCTCGGCCCCATTTCCCACTGGCTTGATGTCCATATCTATTTTGGCATTTTCGGGCCACTGTTCATCATTCTGCACAGTTCGTTCAAAGTGGGCGGACTCGTGGCGATCAGCTTTTATTCCATGCTCGCCGTGGCGCTGAGCGGTATTTTGGGTCGATATTTGTATATGCAAATCCCGCGCAATATTCGCGGCCACGAATTGTCGCTGAAAGAGAGTGAACTCTTGAATAACCAACTCACCGAGCAGCTCAAAACCAAATACGATTTTACCGATGAGATGATTAACAGTATTGAAAAGCATACGGCTGTGGAGCGGTTAAAATCCAAAAGCGTGACCTTGTTTTTCTTGACGTTATTCTGGCAAGATCTGCAGCGATTTTTTCAGTTTCGTCGGATGAAATCTCTCCACAAAAGAATTAAAAATGCTGATGTCAATCACCCGACAAAAGACGACCTTGGTACGACGTTTATTTATTCTCGACAGAGTGCACCATCTTTTTCACTACTGGCATGTGATTCACAAACCGTTCGCCATCATCATGATCGTCATTATGTTTGTGCACATTGGCGTGGCTGTGGCTTTTGGATATACCTGGATATTTTGATATGAAACGATTCGCGACCGCTCTTTTCGTTCTGCTCGTGCCACTTTTTGTGTTTGCGCAATTGTCGCCCGGAAAACTGTCGCGCGCCCACTCCGAGTTGGAAGGCCTGAAAAATTGCTCCCAATGTCATGCGCGCAAACGCCAGGTTGATTCGGAGAGTTGTCTGGCGTGCCACACACTTTTGAAAGAACGTATTGATGCGGGCAAGGGATTGCACGCCAACGATTCTCACAAAGAGTGTCAGACCTGCCACGTCGAACATCAAGGTGAAGATTATAATTTGATCTGGTGGGCCGATGGTCAGGAAAATTTTGATCACCGCGAGGCCGGTTATGAACTGCTGGGAGCACACAAAACGTTGACATGCAAACAGTGCCATAAATCGCAGTTTATTGTTGAAAAAGAGAGATTTGTCGAAAAAAAGAAAGATCTGAATAAGACATTTCTCGGCTTGAACCAGGACTGCCTCACATGTCATCAGGATGAACATCGGGCGCAGATGACCGAAACCTGTACAACCTGTCACACTATGGACGCATGGAAACCGGCGCCAAAATTCAGTCATACCACAGCGCGTTATCAACTTGTTGGCCGGCATCAAACGGTGGTCTGCGCGGATTGCCACCCGGTGGTGCAGGATAACCAATGGCCGGATAATCCGGACTATCAAAAATTCCGTGGTCTTGCTTTTGGAGCCTGCACGGATTGTCATACCGATCCGCATCAAAATCGATTTGGGCCGAATTGCGAAAATTGCCATACGCCACACGGCTGGCGCTCGGTGAAAACCGCGGCCTTTGATCATTCGAAAACGCGATTCCCGTTGCTCGGACAACATCAAAATGTGGCGTGCGACAAATGCCATACACCCGGAGAATCGATCAAGATCGCCACGTTTGATCGTTGCACTGATTGCCACGCGGATGTTCATCGCGGCCAGTTTGCCGACCGCGCGCAAGGCGGCGCCTGTGAAGAATGCCACACGGTGCAGGGATTTTCGCCGTCGAATTTTACCATCGCGCAGCACCAGGGAAGTGATTACAAGCTGGAAGGCAGTCACCTGGCGGTGCCGTGTTTTATGTGCCACAGCAAAAGCAATGTCGGGCCAAACGAGACCATCAAATTTTCTTTTTCGTCCACACGCTGCGCGGACTGCCATGCCAATCCGCATCAGCATACTGTTGATAAATATCTGGACAAAGGCGGATGCGAGTACTGCCACACCGTATCGAGTTGGGCCGATAAAATATTTGATCACGCTGAAACCGGTTTTGCTCTGGCGGGTCGCCATGAGACGACCGCATGCACGGCGTGCCACAAGCAGGACGAGTCGGCAAATCGGCTGGCCAATCTTGTTTTTACCACATTACCGACGGACTGTCAATCCTGCCATGCAGATATTCATCTTGGCCAGTTTCGCGACAAAAATTTGGATGATGAAAAAAGCATTACGCGCTGTGAGCGCTGCCACACGCCCATCGACTGGCTGGCGGACCAGTTTGATCATAATCGCGATTCGCAGTTCAGGCTGGAGGGCGCGCATGCGTATGTGGCGTGTGAAAAGTGCCATCCGCAAGTCACGGTGAAAGACAAGACCGTCCGCCTGTTCAAGCTGCCGCGTACGGACTGCAGTTATTGCCACGCTTCCCGCTGATGACGAGGATATTTTATGCTAAGACGACTTTTGATATTTTTTCTCATGACGTGTACGAGTTATGCCGCGCTGTTGCAACGACCGGAGGCGGTAAAAAATCCGCATGGTTCCATAAAGCTGGATTGTCAACAATGCCATACGACAAATTCCTGGGCCGTGGATGCGCGGCAGATGGAGTTTGATCATTCGAGCACCGGATTCGCGCTTTTCGGCGCGCACGTGTCGCAAAGCTGTGCAAGCTGCCATGAGAGTTTGACGTTTTCCAATATTGGTTCATCGTGCGCCGATTGCCACACGGACATTCATCGCGGCGAATTGGGCAAGGACTGCGAATCGTGCCACAATGCCGTGAGCTGGGAAAATCGCCAGGAGATTTTTTTGCAGCACCTCAACACGCGTTTTCCGCTCAAAGGCGCGCATGCGCTGACGGATTGCGAATCGTGCCATTTTAACCAGCAGCGCAACACCTATAAAAACACACCGGTCGAGTGTCAATTCTGCCATACGGACGATTATGTGGCCACAGAACATCCGAATCACCGCGAGGCCGGTTTTCCCATGGATTGCCAGGCGTGCCATCGTATCAATGCGTTCACCTGGGCGGATACGGATTTTGATCACTCCACTTTTCCGCTCACCGGCGCGCATCAACGAACCGCCTGCGAATCGTGTCACCTCGATCGTTTTGCCGGTACGCCGCGAGAGTGCTATGCCTGCCATAAACCGGATTACGCGGCGACGACCGAACCGCATCATCCGCCTTTTGGTTTTCAAACCGATTGTCAAACCTGCCATAATACCGAACGCTGGACTGACACGACGTTTGATCATCTGGGCGTTTCGGGATTTGAGCTTGTTGATGTTCATTCGACGTTGTTGTGTTCGCAATGTCATGTCAATAATCAGGTCACCGGTTTGCCGCGTGA
>CAYSNA010000529.1:0-3647 GCA_964432185.1 uncultured Cytophagia bacterium | reverse complement strand
CCCAAACCGTCCTGCAACCACTCTCGGTTGAAAAACTCTTTGAGAATGACATGTTTTTCCCACAAATACACCGCGGTGGAATCATCCGTCTTCCATTCCGCATAAAGCCGATTGGACGGCAAAAGTTCTTTTTCCGCACGCGTCATAACGCGTTGAGCAAACCGGCGCTTCAAAGTATCGGCATCGTGAATGGAAAATGCGTTCACATCCGCCAGCTGAATACGCCGCCCCGTTGATGAGATGAACAGATTGGCATCCTCAATGGTGTTAATTTTTATCTTTTCTTTCGCGAGGAGTTGAAACGGCGTAACAAGGAAAAGCATCACGAAAATACAAAACCGATGTGCCATAAAACACTCCATCAGTGTGAATCCCCTTTGAACATATTTTTATTTACAAGAATAATCAATCGACACTAAAAAGGCAATCGAATTTCTTCGACATCATCTCTTCTTTGATCTTGACGCATAAAATTCTTATCTTCTGTCACTCGCCGCCGCCATTCCATAAATTCATGGAGAGTCAAATGAAGCTTTACATCTTTTCGTTTCTATTCTTGTTTTCTTTTACATTGATCGCCAAATCCCCCATCGACTATGTCGATCCGAAAATCGGCACCACCAAACTCGGCAACACCTATCCCGCCGTGTGCGTGCCGTTTGGTCTTGCCAAATTTACGCCGCAAACGCGCGCCGGCGAAATCAAGGGCGACAAGCCATATGATTATCAGGATGCCAAAATCCAGGGGATTCGCTGGACCAATTTCATCAGCGGCTCGGCGGTGCCGGAGTATGCCAGCCACACCTTTGGCGCTTTGACCGGTGAGTTCAAAATTGATCCCAAAGATCGAGCATCGCGTTTTTCACATGAGAATGAAACCGCATCGCCGCAGTACTATTCGGTTTTTCTGGATGACTATCAAATTCAAATTGAAGTGACGGCGTCCACACGCGCCGGCTATTTTAAATTCACTTTCCCCCGCTCGGAAAACGCCAAAATTTTTCTCCAGCCCAACAACATGCCGCGCGCAAGTCACACCAAGGGCGATGGTTATATCGAGGTGATTCCCGAACGCAATGAAATCGTCGGTTACAATCCGGCGTATCGTTATTACATATCCACCGGACAGCCTGCCGGATTCAGCGGCTATTTTGTCGCCCGCTTGAACGAGCCGATCACCGACTATCAGGTCTGGGAAGGGACAACGTTGATAAACGGCAAAAGCGGCGCAGGGCAACCCGGCGCCTATGTTCAATTTCAAACGAGAAAAAATCAGGTAATTGAAATGAAGGTCGGCTGTTCCTTCACCAGCATCGAGCAGGCGCGCAAAAATCTCGATGCCGAAATGCCGGACTGGGATTTCAATAAAATTAAAAAAGAGACCAAAGCCGCCTGGGACAAAGCTTTGGGCAAAATTGAGGTCAACGGCTCAAACGAGGACGACAAAACGAAATTTTATACCGCGCTGTATCACTCGTATTTTATGCCGCGCGTGTTCAATGATGTTGACGGCGGTTTTCCGGGGTTTGCCGGAACCGGTCCGCAGCAGGTGCAGGATTTCGTTTATTACGAAGACTATTCCATGTGGGATACCTATCGCGCGTTGCATCCTCTGCTGCTTCTCGTCCAGCCGGAGTTGATAAATGATATGATCCAGTCGCTGCTCGTCAAAGCCGATCTCGGCGGCTGGCTGCCGATCTTTCCGTCGTGGAACAGCTACACCACCGAGATGATCGGCGATCATGTTATTTCCATGATCACCGACGCCTATGTGAAGGGCTTTCGCGCTTTTGATACGGAAAAAGCATTTTCTTACATGAAAAAGAACGCCAGACAGATGCCGGAAAATTATGCCGATTATCTGGACGGCAAGGGCCGTCGCGCTGTGACTGTGAACCGAGAGCTCGGCTACATTCCGCTGGAGCATCCGGTGAAAGAAGCGTTCCATCAAAAGGAGCAGGTGTCGCGCACGCTCGAATATGCGTATGATGATTTTTGTTTGTCCGAGTTTGCAGCACTTTTAGGCAAGAATGAGGATGCGCAGGATTTTCGTCATCAAGCGTACAACTATAAAAATGTGTTTGACACGGAAACCGGCTTTGTGCGCGGCCGCACCATTGACGGCTATTGGGACGAGCCGTTTGATCCGGGCGAGCATTATAAATACATTTGCGAGGCCACGCCGTGGGTGTACACCTGGTATGTGCCGCATGACATTCAGGGTGTCATCAACCTGCTCGGCAGCCGGCAAAAATTCATCAAAAAGCTGGACACGTTTTTTGATCAAGGCTTTTACGCGCACGATAACGAGCCGAGCCATCAAATCACCTATCTGTACAATTACGCCGGCGCGCCATGGAAAACGCAGGAGCGTGTGCGTCAGGCCATGCGCGACAATTACACCACCGAGCCGGGCGGTTTGACGGGTAACGACGATTCCGGCCAGATGAGCGCCTGGTATATTTTGAGCGCCATGGGATTTTACACCGTTTGTCCCGGCACGGATCAATACATCATCGGCAGCCCAATTTTTGACGAGGTGACCATCCATCTCGATCCGCCGCGTTATACTGAAGGCACAGAACTGGTGATCAAAGCCAATAACGTCTCGGATGCCAATAAATACATTCAATCCATGACCCTAAACGGCACACCGTGGAACAAACCATACTTTTCTCATTCGGATATTGAAAACGGCGGTGAGATTATTTTTGACATGGGGCCGGAGCCGAACAAGAGTTGGGGAACAACGATTGAAAATGCACCCTACTCAATGAGCCCCGCAAAGTAATCGGTGTTGGGTAGTAGATCGAAGCTATAAGCTGTAGGCTGTAAGCTTTTAGCAAAGCTTATGGCTTATAGCTCCCAGTCGATCTCCTTGCAGCAGATACCAAGCACATAAGCATAGCATTTCATTTCCAAAGGACCAAGCACATGCCCAAAACCATCCACCTCATCTGCAACGCGCACCTCGATCCGGTCTGGCTCTGGCAATGGCCGGACGGCGCCGCCGAAGCGATCTCAACTTTTCGAACGGCCGCCGAACTGTGCGAAGAACACGACACGTTCATTTTTAATCACAATGAAGTGATTTTATACGACTGGATTCGCGAGTACGAGCCTGAGCTGTTTCGACGCATTCAGGCGCTGGTTCGCCAGGGCAAATGGCACATCATGGGCGGATGGTTTTTGCAGCCCGATTGCAACCTGCCGAGCGGCGAATCGTTTGTGCGGCAGATTCTCGTCGGCCGCCGTTATTTTAAACGCTGGTTTGATGCGGAACCGCGCACGGCGATCAATTTTGATCCGTTCGGGCATTCGCGTGGTCTGGTGCAGATTCTGGTCAAATCCGGTTACACCTCCTATTTGTTTGGCCGCCCGCGCTCGTGGGAGCTGGAGATGCCGAATGAGTTTATATGGCGCGGATTTGACGGCGCAGAAATTCTCGCCCATCGCATGCGCGGCTGGTATCACACGCCGCTCGGCCAGGCGCGGCAGGTGACGGAAAAGCGTCTTATTGAATTGGAAAACAACGAATGTGGTGCGCTCCTCTGGGGCGTCGGCGATCACGGCGGCGGGCCGTCAAAAAAAGATCTGGCCGACATGAACGCGCTCGGCGATGCGACCGACCGCCGTCAGCTCAGGCG
>CAYSNA010000528.1:1147-3653 GCA_964432185.1 uncultured Cytophagia bacterium | reverse complement strand
ACTTGACGCCACCAGTGGCGAAAACGTTTTTGAGGAAGGATTTTGGAATCACGTTGCCGCCACCATCGATAAAATTAACGGCGTGGCTCAGATTTATTATAATGGCGAGGACGTGACGGAAAATGCGCCGATCGTCGGCGGCATGCAGGTGAGCGATCCCGTGACCATTGGCTCGATGTCGGGCCCCGACTGGTTCTGGGCCGGCATGCTCGACGATGTGCGAATTTATCAAGGATTGCTGTCACCGGGCGACATTGCCGATGTGATGGGCAATCCGGAAACACGCGTCAAAAGCAACGAAAAGATTTTTCCTCCGAGCGATTATCATCTTGCTAATTATCCGAATCCGTTCAATCCGCAAACAACAATCTCTTTTAATGTGTCGCAGCCGGAAAATGTAAGTCTTGATATTTTCAACAGCTTTGGCGAGCATATTCGGACGTTGACACAGCAGAATTATCCAGCGGGGCACTATACCGTGCGCTGGGATGGAACGGATGCGGCCGGCTACGCCGTGAGCAGTGGTCTATATCTGCTCAGGCTGGCGGGTGAACGGCAGACGAAAACGCATAAAATAGTGTTGATCAGATAAACGATATTGGAGAAGGAGAACATATTGTGAAAACGCGCAGGTTTATCAAAATTTTAACGCTTCTCAGCTTTTATGCATGTGCCGTTGGGGCGACCACCTATGTCGTCAACGGCACGCAGGGCTCGGATGCCAATCCCGGCACGGAAGCGCAGCCGTTTGCCACCATTCAAAAAGCGGCTGATGTGATGCAGCCCGGGGACAATTGTTTAATTCGCAAGGGTACCTATCGGGAAAATGTCCGCGTCGCGCAATCCGGTACAGCGGGACAGCCGATCCGCTTTGAGGCGTATCCCAACGAATCCGTCACCATAACCGGCCTTGATGATGTTCCTGACGCCAACTGGCAGGTGCCCGACGGTCCCATCTACAAAGCCGATATGTCAAATCTGGGCAACGTGTTGCAGGTGTTAGTCGGCACCGAGCGCATGAAGATCGCCCGTTTTCCCAACAATACGAGTGAGAATTTAATGTCGCCCGTATGGGGTGTTGCCGAGAGCGTTGTGGCGGAACAAAAACCGGCGTTGTCGCAGATTATCGATCCGGCGCTGGCCACGGCGCCCGATTTGACCGACGGCGACCTCTGGCTGCTCACCGGACTCAAATGGGTGGCGTTCAGCTCCACGGTCGAGGAGCACTCGGGCACGTCCATCTCGTTTGTTTTTCCCGGGGATGCAAAAAGTTACGCCTACGAGCCCAAAGCCGGCAGCAATTATTTTGTCACCGGTTTGGTCGAGTGCATTGACATGGACAACGAGTGGGTGTATCACAGCAACAGCAAAACGCTCTATTTTCAAGCGCCGGGTCGTGTCAATCCCGCCGATCTTGATGTGCAGGTTCGCACACGCACGTGGGGCTTTGACCTGACGAACCGCGATTTTGTCGAGATCGAAAACGTCAATTTCTTCGCTGCGGCGATCAATATGAACAGCTCGGAGAATTGTCTTGTGGACGGCGCGCGCATTTTTTATCCCGTGCCGTTTTATGCGGCGGATGCCTGGTCGACCACTGAATCGCCACAAAATGCCGCGTATTCGGCGGTCAAAATGACCGGGCGAAACAATATCGTCAAGAACTGCGAGGTGGCGTATTCGTGGGGCGAGGGCGTTGTTGTTGCCGGCACGGATAACACGTTGGAAAATTGCCTCATCCACGACATCAACTGGCTCTGCACCGATGCGGCGCCGATTCACACCGGCGGGTCCGGGCACAGAATCATCCATAACACGGTTTACAATGCCGGGCGCAGCGGTCTGGTGCATCGAAAAACCGGCGCTCTGGAGATCGCCTATAATCATATTTATGATTGCGGTCTGCTCACCACCGACCTCGGCGCGACCTATTGTTATCAAACCGACGGCAAGGGCACGGTGATTCATCACAACTGGGTGCACGATGTTAAGACCACCGGGCATACCGCCGGTATTTATCCGGATAATGGATCGAGCAACTTTATCATCCACCACAACGTGATCTGGAATACGGACGATCTCGGCATTCAAACCAATCTTGATGCGCATAACCACGAAATTTACAACAACACCATCTGGGATTGCTCGCAGGCCATGGGCGGTGGCGGCGGCAACGAAATAATGGAAAATCAAAAAGTCTACAACAATATGTCCAATTCCGCCGCCTGGTTCGGTACGGATGTAAAGCAGAATCTGGCGCTGAGTGATCCGAAATTTGTAGACTCGAACAATGGCGATTTCCGCCTGCAGGAGGATTCTCCGGCGCGCGATGATTACGTCATTACGGCGCAATTGCTCAACGGCGATTTTGAGAATGGCGTCGGCGCCTGGACCGGCGCCGGCTGCGATCTGGATGCCGTGGATGATCCGGTGCACAGCGGCAATGGCGCGGCGTATGCGCACAATCGCAACAACTATTGGGAAGGCGCGCGGCAAAATATTACCG
>CAYSNA010000528.1:0-1137 GCA_964432185.1 uncultured Cytophagia bacterium | reverse complement strand
ATGTGCTCAAAGATAACGGCCCCGGACGCTACACCATTGAGACGTGGGTGAAATTGAAAGAGGGATCGACCAACGCCTATTTGCGCTTCAAGCTTGTGGATGACACGGGCGATGATTATCCGGGGACGCAGAAAAAAGTGAATGCGGACGACTGGACCAAAGTGTCGTTTGTCAAAAACATCACCTGGACCGGCACGTTGCGTGAGGCGGTTTTTGAACTCATGACAACCGGCGGCGATGATTTGACGCCGTTTTATATTGATGATTGTGTGCTGCTGACGCCGGAATCACCGGACACCACCAAACCGCGCGGCGGCATTCTCATCCCCGGCATCACCGATGACGTGACCGATGGCAAACCCGATGCCGGCGCTTACGAGTACGGCGGCGCGAACGCCAACTGGTCAGCCGGCTCGTCCCTCTCCCCCGCTCAGCCGGACTTGCCGGTTGGAGTGCGGAGCACGCTGCAGCTTCCGGACGACTTTGGTCTGGAGCAAAATTTCCCGAATCCGTTTAACCCGTCCACAACGATACGCTATGCGCTGCCTGTTGACGCGCATGTCAAACTACAGATTTTTGACCTGCGCGGCCGATCGGTGCAGACTGTTGTGAATGCCCATCAGATGGCCGGACAGCATGTTGTGGAATTTGAAAATGCGTCGTTGCCGACGGGAACCTATTTTTATAAAATGACCGCCGGCGATTTTTCGTCAGTTCGGAAAATGGTGTTGATGAGGTAGAAGAAACTGTCGAGTTAACAATGAAAGTGTCTGTTTATATCGCCACAAGTTTGGACGGCTATATGGCCCGACAAGACGGCTCGCTCGATTGGTTGACGGAAGTGAATTCAGAACAAAAAAATCCTGAAGATTATGGATACAAGGATTTTATGTCTTCTGTGGATGCGCTTGTTATGGGCCGAAAAACGTTTGAAACCGTGCTTTCTTTTGGCGAGTGGCCGTATGGCGAAAAACCGGTTTTTGTTTTGAGCACGACTTTGAAATCACTACCGATAGATTTGCCAAAAACCGTAAAGTTGAAATCCGGTTCTCCCATCGACATTTATAAAGATCTGGAAACAGTCAAATTTCAACATATTTATCTCGATGGCGGGAAAACGATTCAGAGATTTTTAAA
>CAYSNA010000527.1:0-3662 GCA_964432185.1 uncultured Cytophagia bacterium | reverse complement strand
CTCAAGGATGTCAATTACACGCCAAACGTTTATGCGCGCGGCCTCAAATTGTCCAAGTCGTTTCGATTCGGCATCGTCATTCCCAACACCTCTTTTGGCGTGACCTATTGGGCGCTGCCGAAACAGGGCATCGACCGCGCGGTCCAGGAGCTCGAACAGCATCGCGTTGAAATTGAACTCTTTTTATATGATAATTATGTCGAAGACTCCTTTGACAACGCGCTGCAAAAAGCGCTTGATGCGCAGGAGACGCTAGAAGGGCTGTTGATCGCTCCAGTTTTTTCCAAAACCGCGGCTGATCGGCTTGCGACGATCCCGGCCAACTTGCCATTTGTGATCATCGATACTGATGTGCCCAATTCACACTATTTGTCGTTCATTGGCACAAACTCGTTCCAGAGCGGCATCTTGTCCGGCCGACTCATGCATATGCTTGTTCCGGACGGCGGTGAAATCGCCGTCTTTCGCGAGCTGCCGGAAAATTTGCACATCTATAATCGCGTGGATGGCTTTTTATCTTTTTGGGAGACGAAGAAAAAGTACATCGTCACGATCTATGACGCCAATCGAGAGATCGACCCAAACAGTCTGGGTGATTTGACGCGCACGGTCGTGCAGAATACGCGTGATATCCACGGCATTTACGTCTCCGGCTCTTTCAGTCATGAAGTGGCGCGCGCCCTTGATCAACTTGGCGCGGCAAATAAAGTTCGCGTGATCGGCTATGATTTGACGTTGGAAAACCGCCTATCGCTCATCAACGGCGGCATCGATGTCATTATCAGCAATCGGCCGGACATGCAAGGTTATTATGGACTGTACTCGCTGTTCCAGCATATCGTTTTAAAACGTCATATCGAAAAAACGCAAAACATGCCGCTCGACATCATTTTAAAAGAAAATGTCGAGTTTTTCTAAATCACTCAATTTTATGTGGAGAAGACCATGAAAAAACTGCTTTGTGTTGCCGTGCTCGTCGGAGCATTTTTCAGTTGCACCCAACAAATCTCAATCCCGCCGGCTGAACATCCTGATACCGCTCAATGGGACGATCTGTTTGCAACCGATTTATCCAACGCCGCTTATGCCGATACGGTGTGGAGCGTCACCGACGGCGTCCTCACCGCCGAATACGATGAGGCGATCTGGACAAAAGAAGATTACGACAATTTTATCCTCGATCTCGAGTTTAAAACCGCCGATTCGACCAACAGCGGCGTCATTGTGTATTGTTCGGATACGGAAAACTGGATTCCCAATTCCGTGGAAATTCAGATTGCCGATGACCACTCCGAGCAATGGGCCAACGCCGACGGCACCTGGCAGTGCGCCGCGATTTTTGGCCATTTAGCGCCGACCAAAAGTATGGTAAAAAAACCGGGCGAGTGGAACCGCTATACCATCACCTGCAAAGACCAAATGATCTGGGTGATGCTGAATGGCGAGATGGTCACGGAAATGGACATGAGCTTGTGGACGTCCGGCACGCACAATCCGGACGGCACGGAAATTCCATCGTGGCTCAGCACGCCGTTTGCTGAACTGGAAACAAAAGGAAAAATCGGTTTTCAAGGCAAACACGCCGGCGCGCCGATTTGGTTCAGAAATATCAAAATAAAAACGGTAGATTAATGACGAATTTCAAATTACGAATGACAAATGAAAAACATACAAATCATCCGCAATTTGATATATGACGTTTGTAATTTTATCATCGTCATTTGACATTCGTAATTCGTAATTGTTCTCTATCGTAATTTGTAATTGCTCTCCATCGTAATTTAAAAGTGGTGATATGATGAAAACAATTTTCGCGATGTTTTTATTTTTGCCGGTGGTTGCATTTTCGCAGGCGCCTTACTTTACGGCCTTCGGACAAATCGCTTTGCACGATAGGGAACCGACCGCCAAAATTCCCGAGCCCAGCATAGCTGTTCGGCTTGGCTACGGCGGCGGTGCTGATTTTAATGTCCATTTCGGTGAGTCCCTCATTTGGCTGACGACCGTGGCGTTTGAAGTCAATCCATTGGAAGATGACAATCTTGCGATGAACGGTTTTCTCGTCCAGTTGGACAATAAATACACTGTTGATAATATCCCGGCCCTCACGGGTGTCGCCTTTGAAAAGCCCGGTCAAATAGCGCTTGCCGCATGGGCCCAGCTCGGCGTCGCTTATTGCGAGTTTCCCAGCATCAGTGGCTCCTTTGTGCTCAATCCGACGAACGAATTTGATTCCATCATCGACGGCCAGGTTAATTTTGGTTTTTCCGTTGGCGCCAGAGCGACTTTTAAGAGATTTGTTATCGGATTGCGCTATTTGGATTTTGGCGATTATACATTTCCCGGCACCTATCACTCGTCCAAAACAGCCATGGATCATGATGTCAAGTTCAAAACCTCGCTCGACTATGTAGCGCTCAGTATTGGTTACAATATCAAGTTTTCAGGTGAAGAATGAAAATCCTCTCTACGTTAATTTTGATGCTGTGTCTTATGAATGCAATCGCAACTTCTCAAGATTTCCAATGGCCGGACGGCAAAAGCGCGGCGGTGTGTCTGACTTACGATGACGCGTTTCCGTCGCAACTCGATATTGCCATCCCGCTGCTGAACAAACTTAACTTTAAAGCCACGTTTTACATTGAAGGCCAGGCGACAAATCTCGACGCCCGCATGGACGAGTGGCGCGCCGTTGCGGCAAACGGTCACGAGATTGGCAACCACACGCTGTTCCATCCCTGTTTGTCGGAGACACGCGGCGAAAAACGCGAGTGGCTGACCGACGCCTATAAAATGGAAAACTATACTGTCGAGCAATTTGTGCGCGAATGCCGGGTGGCCAACGTTTTATTGAAAGCAATTGATGGACAATCGGAGCGCTCGTTTGCCTACACCTGCTGCGACACCTACGTGGGCGAGAACGAGAGCTTGCTCGAACCACTGAGCGACCTTTTTCCATCCGCGCGATCCATCGGCCCAACGCCGACCGATATGAAAACGATCAACGTCATGGATGTGCCGAGTTTTGCACTGTTCAATCATCAGGCGGAAGAACTGATTGAGCAGGTCAAATTCGCGCAGGAGCACAGCACGTTTGTCGTCTTTTTATTTCACGGCGTGGATGATAGTCACTTGCCGGTGTCCTCGGAAGCGCATCAGACGCTTCTTGAATATCTTGATCAAAACCGCGACGCCATCTGGACGGATACGTTTTTGAATGTGATGAATCATGTCAAATCGGAACAAAAGCGGCTTGGTTGGAAGTAATTTCATCCACGGATGCACAGCGATGAAATACAGATAGGATAAAAAAAGCAGATAATTAATAGATCGCCGAGGTCGCCGAGAAGCGCAGAGGATTTATTTCTTTTTCTCCGCGTTCGCTGCGCGCTCGGCGGTTAAATTTTCTATCTTTTCACGAACCCAAAGTATACCGTAAACAAATCCACATGTAAAGTACATGCATAGAAGAACATTTCTAAAATCACTCAGTCTGACGCTCGGCGCGTCCACCCTGCCGGTTTTAACGGTGTACTCGTCGACAAAAAAATCGAAAAAGCCGAATGTGCTGTTTTTCGCTGTGGATGACCTTCGGCCGCAGCTCGGTTGTTACGGTCACACGCAGATGATCTCGCCGAACATCGATCGACTTGCCGCGAAAG
>CAYSNA010000526.1:0-3664 GCA_964432185.1 uncultured Cytophagia bacterium | reverse complement strand
CAGCTCGCTCAACATCAGCTTAAGAGTTTACGCATTCACGCCGGCGAAAAAAGGTGA
Source organism: uncultured Cytophagia bacterium (assembly GCA_964432185.1). Taxonomy (GTDB): domain Bacteria; phylum Zhuqueibacterota; class Zhuqueibacteria; order Residuimicrobiales; family Krinioviventaceae; genus Kriniovivens. Next base: position 3,607 of record CAYSNA010000526.1, on the reverse strand, counting down.
CCTTTTGCCTTATTTCGCCAACAGCATTTTGATTGTTTTTGCGGATGAACCGGCCTGCAACCGAACAAAATAGAGGCCGCTCGCCAGATCGCTGCCGTCGAATTGAATCTCGTGCTGTCCGGCCGGTTGAAAACCGTCCACCAATTGTCTCACCTGCCGGCCGTGCAGATCGAATACTTTCAGTGTTGTCACAGATGGATTCGCAAGCGAAAAAGTTAGAGTCGTCGTCGGATTGAAGGGATTCGGATAATTCTGATACAAGACAGACTCGTACGGCAGCGCAGGATTGTTGTCCTCGACATGCGTTGTCATATCAACCAAACTATTGAGATAAACTTCCAGCATGGTGTAGCCATCCGCGTTGATCGTATTTCGGTCCTCAGGATCGTCGGGATTGAGGCCGTTGGCCAGCTCCCACTCATTCGGCATGCCGTCGTGATCCGTATCCTCCGGCGCCGGCAGCGACGTCAGTTCGGGCCAGCCGCCTTCAGGCTGCTGATCAATATTGACAATAGAATGCCCGGTGCCGTTCAACACGTCATTGACGATACGGGTATCGATCACGTCGCGTTTTAAACTGGCCCCGGCAAACGCCAGCACATCGGTTTTCGCCTGTTCCGGCGAGGTCGTCGTCACCGGTTCCATTTCAATGAGGGCGGAACGCGCCTTGTACGCGGCAATCTGGTCCGCGGTATAGCCGGAGCGGAAACTCACCAGGCTCCACGGATCAGCGGGCACAACACCATTCATCATATTATCCTCAAAATAGCCGATACAGTGGACGCCATTTTCTCGGAAAATCGAACCGGTTGAGGACTCGGGCCCCTTGATGTAAACATTGCCTATAAAATTATAGCGGCTCATGGTATTGGAATCATCATTATAACCGGGACGATTGCCTTGCCAATTATAAATGACATTGTTGCGAAAATCCAGAAACAGCCCCTCAGGATCGTTCGCCACATCCGTGTAGTTACCTGGGCGCGGCAAGCGGCCCCAGTTGTGCGCGTACAGATTATGATGATAGGTCTTTTGGTCGCCATAATCGCCGCGGATGAGCGAACCATAGCTATGGCCTTCAAAGGTCAATCCCTCGCTGATGATGCACCATTGCACCGTCACCTTGTCCGATTCCGGCTGACAGGAGATGCCCTCATCGCGCGCATACGAAGCGCTCACATGGTCGATCATAATGTTGGTGCCGCCGGAGATATCCACCGCATCACCGCTGGAATTGGCCGCGCCCGCATCCACCCGCACACGAAGGTATCGGATGATCACATTCGAAGCATTCACATTGATGCGCCCCTTGATACAAATACCGTCGCCTGGCGCTGTTTGCCCCGCGATGGTGGTGTTGTTTTTGGGCGTGAGGATAACATTTCCCAATTCAATCGTGCCTGAAACGCGGAACACAATCGTGCGATTTCCGACTCGCACGGCATCCACCAGCGAACCGGGACCACTGTTATTAAGATTCGTCACTTCGTACACGGCGCCGCCGCGCCCGCCAGTGGCCCATCGGCCGCTGCCCTCCGCCCCGGGAAACGCCGGCGTCTCTCCGAAAACAATCGGCGCATGCATGAAAGAAATGGCGAGACACAACATCATTAAAACAAGACTTGAGCGTGACACAATTTTCATCGTATTTTCTCCGTATGATTCACAACCACTATATAGTTTTTTACTCGGCTTGCATTTAAAAGAAGGCGATTTTTTTTGTCATTTTCAACGATATAAATGCAAACATGAAAATTTCCTTGATGGCCGGCTCACCACTACTACAATATCTTGAGTACGATTTTTTCAGTCCAGCAGTGTGGCCAATGATACGACCCAAAATTATCTTGCGAATTTGGTAAAATTTATTGTAGTTTATGTCAAGGGGATAAAACGAATGGTTTTTGTTCGTACGGTGAAAAAGGTCCAAACGATTACCTTCGTACAGATGATCAAAAACAATATCGTGACACAAAAGGACGTAAATCGAGGAGCGTAAAAGAATGAAATTGGCGTTACTGTTTTGTTTGTCACTTGTACTTGTCACACCGATCGTTGCTCAAAACCTTGTAGACAATGGCGATTTTGAAAACGGTATGAACGGATGGGATTCATGGTTTGTCGATGAAAATGCGAGCTGGGCCGAGCCGCCAACGGCTGATGCGGAATTTACCATGACCAATCCGGGGCTTGGCGGCAGTGATAACGCACTTTATATTGAGGTCTATGAACCCGGAAAATACGATTGGTACATTCTGGTGACAAAAGAAGTGCCCTTCGAACAGGGTAGCATGTACAAAATGACCTTGCGTGCCACGGCGGATCTTGACAAGACCATTTCGGTGGCTGTTCATGAAGACATATCAGCCGGCAGTCCGTTTTTCCATCAGCCTATTGAAATCACAAAAGAAGACCAGGTTTACGGACCGTACCAGTTCCTTTACGAACAATCACCGACAATGCCGGGCATCAAAATCCAGTTTGGCGGCATGGAAGGCAATGTTGTCATCGATGATGTCGTCATCGAAAAAGTCGACAATAATACGGATTACACGCCGTACAATTCGCTGGAAGATATTATTGGCGACATCACCCTGCCGCACGAGGGATTGCCGCACGGTGTGCCGGATTCGTACAACTGGTCAAAAAAACCGCGCGTGGGCGCGCAACAACCACCGGAAGGCTGGACCGCTGCCATTGCCTGGGGCCAGCTTTATGAGTGGATCGAAGGCAATCCGGCGACCAATTCACGAGTGCAAATCCGCGATATGGAAATGCTCTACTTGAGTAAAAGTGATGGTCACTGGCATCACCTGCAAAAATCATTGCGCGTCGATGGGGCGGCCTATGTTGAAGATTTTGTCGATGACATTAGTAAACCGGCTGATATTCGTTCCGAAACGGACGGCAGCCTGTCCGTCACTGCCGGTGGCGGTTACAATTTTCACTTTTGGCCGTCATCCGGGCGGGTTGAAATTCCCGCAAATGATATTGAAGGCTGTTTTGTAACCGTGCAGTGTCGTCTGATTTTGGAAAATCCCAACGGGATTGATGATCGCGCCGACGCCAAATATCTGATGAGTGTCGGCGGTGACTGGTGGGAATCAATGACCGCCGTGTGGGACCAATGGACGACAAACGCTGATATGGGCCTGGGACGATTCCGTTTCATCACCCCGGAGTGGAAAGGCTATAATATGATTTCCCTGCCTGTGGATCGCGTGCGTGAAAATCCGCCGCCGTTTGCCGGCAGCAGCGCCGTCGCAAATTCACCGGTGGCATCAATACAAGGATTTGAATTGAAGCAAAACTATCCGAATCCGTTCAATCCGACGACGACTATTCAATACAGCATCCCGCGCATGACGCATGTTGTGCTGCAGGTATTTGATGTTACCGGCCGCGAGGTTGCGACGCTCGTCCATGGAACGCGCCCGGCCGGATCGCATGTTGTGTCATTTGATGCAACGACTTTAGCGAGCGGACTCTATTTTTACAAACTCACGGCTGACAATCAGCAGCATGTTCAAAAAATGATGATGGCGCGATAGACGAAAGAAAAAATGGTTATTCACCGGTCACGTTGTGATTGGGGCATTTTCGTTTA
>CAYSNA010000525.1:0-3683 GCA_964432185.1 uncultured Cytophagia bacterium | reverse complement strand
ATCGTCGTTTACTGCTATACGGGTCAAACCTCGGCGCAGGTGACGGCCTATCTGCAGTGCCTCGGTTATGATGCCAAGAGCCTGCTCTTTGGCTTCAACGGCATGGCTTATGGCAAACTCAGTAAATCCAAATATGTCGCTCCGACTGATGACTATTCGTCGATCATTGTAAAATAAATTTTGATTTATATGGCCTCGTCTCATCGGGGCCATTGTTTTTTAATTTATACTTGCTATTGTTTTAGAATTTTGTAACTTTGTTACAGATATCCTTCAAGATTATATAATTCTCTAAATATAGATTTTCTTCACAATCTTTCCTTTTTTATTTGATCATTTCTTGTTGCAAAGTTTTTTTATTCAATTTGACTTTGTGATACAAAAGAGCATTAAAATCAAAGGTAAACGATGATACGCGCATTAATCCTTTCAATTGTCCTGGCGCTGCTTGCCTCGGCCGCGTTTGCCCAGGTGGGATTCCACGGCTCCGTCCGCAATTCCGTGTACGCCTACGAAGGCGACGAAACGCACACCCGAGTCTATCAGTATGTCCGTTTGAACGCGATTTCGCCCTGCAAAAAATTTACTCTGCAAACGTCGTTGCGTGCTTTGACGGATGCGCAGGAAACGCTCGATAGCCAGGATCGGTTCAAGCTGTATTCACTTCGTTTTAATGGCGAAGGGCTGCTCAATAATTCGCTCGATTTTTCCGTTGGCCGCCTGTTCCTGCATCCTGGCACCACGTTGGGGGCGCTGGACGGTGCGACGCTCACCTACAGCTTTGCCAAACATTTTGCCGTTACCGCGTATGGCGGCGTCGAAAGCCATTTCAAGCGCAGTTTCAACGTTTACGAAACCACAGACAGCCAGGTGCTTGGCGGTCTGCTATCGGTTCAAAATTATTTTTCTTCGAAATTGCAGCTGCTCTACCTGCGCAAAGCGAATGACGATGCGACGTTCTGGCATCTCACCGGTTTAAATTTTGACACCGCCCTGCTGCCGAAAACCATCGTGCGGCTGCAGTCGCATTATGATATCGAACAATCGCGTTTGCATCGTTTTTTGCTGTCTGCCCGCAACACCTGGTCATCCAAGCTGATGACAACTGTGGAATATAAACAGCAATTTCCCCAAGTGTACGCCAATTCCTACTTTGCCATTTTTACGCCGATGGCCTATCAACGCCTCCGATTTGGCGCGGCGTATGAATTCATTCCGAATTATAATTTTCAATTGAATTATCAATTTGTCATGTTTGAAGACGACAACGCCAATCAGGTTTATGCCAGCATTGGCAACAACCTCGGCGATATTGGACTAGTTTTCGAAAACGGTTATGCCGGCGACCAAATCGGCTTTATGTTTGATGTCTTTTATGAAGTTCTGCCCAATTTGGTGGCGTCTCTTTATGTGGATTATTCAAAATATCGTGTCGAAGAAATTTATGAATACGACAATCAGCTCGCCAATGCGGCGCGGCTGTCGTACCGTATCGGCCGCCACTTGACCATTGATGCCGAATATCAGTGGCTGCAAAATCGATTTCAATCCAGCGATTCCCGTTTCCTGAATCACATCTCTTTCGTTTGGTAATTTGAGGACACAAGCATGAAACGATCAATTTTCTTTATATTTCTCATTATCATTTCCATTTCCATTATGGGTATGGTGAATAAAGAGCCCGGCATCACGTTCTCTCATAAATATCATGCGGAAGAAGTTGGCGCCGGCTGCGAGGATTGCCACAAAGCGTCGGAGAGCGAAAGTCCGTCGGATAACATGATCCCGGATCATGACAACTGTTACACCTGCCATAGTGAAGATGATACCGAATGCAGTTACTGCCACACCAATGGCGATGATCCGACCGGCGCAACACACATCACCAGTTATATCGCCAAGTTCCCGCACGCCAAACATGTTGGCGATGATTTTAGCTGCGCCACCTGTCACGCGGGCATTGAAAACAGCGAATCGGCTGCGCCGCAACATTTGCCTTCAATGGCCTTGTGCCAAACCTGTCATGCGGATATTGAACGGGAAAACTATTGCCTGGATTGCCACAATGCCGGCGAAAAGTTGACGCCCATGGATCATCAACTGGATTGGGCTCAAGCGCACGGTTTGTCCAGCCAACTGGATGAAAACAATTGCCAGATGTGTCATGCCGAAAGTCAATGCCTCGCCTGCCATACCGGCGACAATTTGGATCGCACCGTGCATCCTTTAAATTATGTCAACAACCACGCCATCGACGCAAAAAACAAAGGCGACAACTGCTACACGTGTCACGAAGAGATGGAATCCTGCATCACCTGTCACCGTGATCAACTGGTCATGCCGCGTAATCACAGCACGGCGGGCTGGTCGAATCTCTCAAATGGTGGTCGTCACGCCCGACAGGCCAAGATGGATTTGGATAACTGTCTGGCATGTCACAATGATAATTATGCGGAACCCGTTTGCGTTCAGTGCCACGGTGCGGAATAATTCTTGAAAACAGAATAGGTATGTGAAATGAAAAAAGATGTGCTGACCAAATATACAGTTTTTGCGCTGATGATCGCGATCATCGGTCTGCTTTATTGGGGCTGTTCGGAAGATGCGAATCCGCTGCCCTCGAAAGCGCACAGCAAAGAATGGTCAAATCCGGCGTCAGAGGACTTTCACGGTAAAAAAGTCGCCGAGGTTGGTTATGACTATTGCGCCAGCTGCCATGGCGATGACTTTGGCGGTGGCGAGAGCAAAGTGTCGTGTTATGGATGCCATGAAACATTTCCGCATCCGCCGGAATGGATGGAAATCTCCGACCAACTGTTTCACGGCGCTTATCTCAACGCCGGTACCGGCAAGGTTGAGGATTGCCAAAAATGTCACGGTACGGATTACACCGGCGGCAGCTCGGGCGTTTCCTGTTATAAATGTCATGAAAACTATCCGCACAAAGCCGGCTGGATGAGCATCTCGAATTCAAATTTCCATGGCGTTTATTTGAACAGCGGTACCGGCAAAGTTGAGAGCTGCCAGGGCTGCCATGGTGTCGATTACCAGGGCGGAAGCTCCGGTGTGTCGTGCAGCAAATGCCACGGCACTTATCCGCACCCGGAGGGCTGGATGGCTCAGAATAATGATAAATTCCACGGCACATTCATCATTAATGATAACTGGAGGACCACCAATTGTGAATCGTGTCACGGGCAGGATTATGCCGGCGGTTCGTCGGGCGTTTCATGCTATACGTGCCATACCAATTATCCGCATCAGCCAAGCTGGAATACTCCGGAGAGTGATCAGTTTCACGGCAAAATCATCATAAGCGACGATTGGAATACAACGAGCTGCGAGTCCTGCCATGGCGTTGATTATGCCGGGGGCACCTCAAATGTGTCGTGTTATACGTGCCACGCCTCATTCCCGCACCCATCGGGCTGGATGGCTCAAGAAAATAATCAGTTTCACGGCAAAGCTGTGAGTGAGAACGCCTGGAACACTGAAAGCTGCGCCGGGTGTCACGGCGCTGATTATGCCGGTGGATCATCCAAGGTTTCGTGCTACACCTGCCATACCAATTATCCTCATCCGAGCGGCTGGATGGCGCAAAACGACAACGCCTTTCATGGCAAAGTCATTGTTGAAAATAACTGGAACACCGAAAGCTGCGAATCCTGCCACGGCGCCGATTA
>CAYSNA010000524.1:0-3687 GCA_964432185.1 uncultured Cytophagia bacterium | reverse complement strand
GTTCAAATCCGTTTCATCCGTTCAATCCGTGTTCCGATTATCTTTCAAATGGTTTTCAAATATTTTTCTTTTAAACTGTGGCTCTTTGCCGAAATTAAACAGTAATCCGACCTCGATTGTTGTCGCTTTGAGATAGTTGATTAATTGCGCTTCATGTTCTTCGCACAGTTCTTTTGCCGCTTTTAATTCCACTATAACCAAATCTTCAACGAACAAATCAGCATAATAATCGCCAACCTCTTCACTCTCGTAATAAACTTTGATATTCTTTTGTTGCTCAACGTTTAATCCCATTTTCCGCAATGCAATGGCTAATGCATTTTCATAGACTTTTTCCAAAAATCCGTAGCCCAGGGTGTTATATACTTTATAATAGGCGTTAATAATTTTTTCAGTGATCTCCTCGTGCAACACTTGATTTTCCCCCTTTGACTTTGATGTTCTATGGTTTTATTGCCTTTTAATCAGTTTATAATTGGAACACGGATTGAACCGATTTGACGGATCAGAACGGATTTAGTTCTTTTTTTTATCCGTGCCAATCCGTTGCATCCGTATTCTATTTCTTATTTGGGCAGACTGATAATAAATTCTGTAAACTGACCTTCTTCGGTTTCAAATTTTATCTGGCCATTGTGTCCATGCACAATGATATCATAACTAATCGATAATCCCAGGCCGGTGCCTTGCCCCGCCGGTTTGGTGGTAAAAAATGGTGTGAACAAGTGATCCCGAATCGCTGCCGGGATGCCATTACCGTTATCACGGATACGGATTTCTATTTGATCTGCAACATTGCGACTCGTGACCGTCAACAGCGGCGAAAACGAATTATCACTCGTAGATATTTTTTTACGATGCGCCTCATAGCAGGCGTTGGAAATAATGTTGAGAAAAACCCGACTGATATCCTGCGGCACGACGTCCAGTTTGCCAATATCGGGATGCAGATCGGTTTCGATTTTGATGTTGAAACTGTTATCCTGCGCGCGCATACCATGATAGGCGAGATTAATATCCTCTTGCAGCATGGCGTTGATGTCGGTGGGCTGGCGCTCTCCAGCCGTACCGCGAGAATGTTGCAGCATACTCTTGACGATGCTGTCGGCGCGCTTGCCGTGCTCATTGATTTTTTCAGCATTTTGTTTCAAGGTTTGTGATATGTCAAGAATAGCGGTTTGATCCAAAGGATCCCTTGCCAACTCGTCCTCAAGTTCCTGAACCAGTTCCCGCGACAGTTCGGCAAAATTATTAACAAAATTCAACGGATTTTTGATCTCATGCGCTATTCCGGCGGTCAAAGCGCCGAGTGCTGCCAACTTGGATTGGGTGACCAATTTGTCCTGAGTGTTTTTCAGGTCATCTAATAATTCGTGCACCTGGCGATAAGCGTCGGCGTTTTCCAGTGCAATGGCGCTGTAGGTGGCCAGATTGCGCAGGATATTCACGTGATAATCGGTATAGGCATTTTTGTTGAAACTCTGCGCGGTGATCACCCCAATGGCTTTTTCCTTGTGGCGCAAGAGAAGATAGAGAATCGATTCCGGATTCTCCCCGGCCATGGCGGGTTTCAGCTCCTGAATGTATTTTATATAATCTCTGCCATAATCCGTTATAATGACGTCCTTTTGATTGGTGAAACACCAGGCGGCAAGCCGGTTTTCATCGTCGAGAGAAATTGTAAACTCGGGCAGTGTCTCACCATTTTCTTTTGTTGCCGGGAAAACGAGCGATTGGTTTTCTTTATCTAACAAACCAATCCCAAAGACAGCAGCATCCATTAACTGGTTCACGTTTTCATAAACGGTATTGATGATATCCTTGATGGAGAGATTATCGGTGATTGCTCTGCCGATACGGCTGAGCTGCTCAACATTGTCTTTTTGCGATTTGATCTCCGCGGTGCGCTCCCGGATTGTTTTTTCCAGCGCTGTGCTGCGTTCCTGGAGCTGCCGCGTGCGCAGACGAACCACTCCAAAGATCAATCCGGCGGCGCCAAGAATATAGAGACACCATGCCCACCAGGTCCCGTACAGCGGCGGTGTGATGGTAAACGCATAAATATCCTCCCGGCTTTTATGTTGAAAAATATTTCGCGCCTGAACGCGAAAAGAATATTTTCCAGCGGAAAGGTTGGTGTAGTATCGCCGTGTGTCAACACTCCACGCTGACCACTCTTTTTCGAATCCTTCCAACCGACTGCGAAATTCATTGGCGCGCGGATTCAAATAGGAAGATGCAGAAAAATCAAACCGCAGAGCATTGTCACGAAACGGAAATTTTCGCTCAGCTGGATTATTCATGCTGCCGGGTTTTGCGGCGCCGTAATAGACAACCGAGTCTCCGGTTACAGAAATTCGACGGATAATGGCCGGGAAATCGGTCTGCTCGGTCTGGTGTTGACTTGGCGCAACACGTATGACATTGTTTGCTGTACCGAGCCACACAACGCCGTTATCCTCAGGATAGATTATATTGATCACTTCATCGGCAAAACGCGCCAGTTCATCTTTTTCCAGTTGATAGTTGCCGTTCGGCAATTTTTTATAGACAGCCGATTCCTTGCCAAAATTGACCCACAAATTGCTGTGCACATCCGAAACAATCCAGCCTTCATCCGGATTTCTACCCAATCCCACACCGTCAAAGAAAGGATTAGGCGCGAACTTTTTCTGCACCGGATCAAACCGCCAAACGCCCTGTTTTGTGCAGAAATAGAGGCTATCATTGATGGTGAAAACCGATACGCCCCCAGACGGTAATCCCTGTTCCGGCCCAAATCTTTCAACGGTGGGATTCAGCAGGCGGTCATCATTGAACGTCAAGCATAAGGTGCCGGCATCCATGGTACTGAGCCAGAATACGCCGGGCTTTGACTCGACCAGGAACCGAATATACTCAGACACGCCCTCCACGTGGCCGACTCGGTCAAATCGATTGGGATTTCTGACATTATATCGTAGTAGAACGACACCGTTGCTCAAACCGCCGAGATAAATGTTATCTGCCAAACGCAAGCGGCACATGCCAATTATCACTTTATCGAGATCTTCATTCGGCAATACCAATACGGCCGTTTTACCCTGTATGTGATATACTCCGGTGTTGGCGGTAACAAACAATTCATTATTGATTTCATAGAAAAAAAATGACTGAGCATTGCCGGACATGCCGGGGATTGTTTTAAACTGACCGTCCACCGGATCCAAATAATAGATACCGTCATTGGTTGAAATATAAAGAATACCCTTGTAGCGACGAAAATCGGAGGGTCCTGTGCCACCGGGAACATCAAATTCGGAAAGCGGCGAATTGTATTCGAGCACCGATATCCCACCGTCCATCCCCACCCATAGATTTTTCTGCTTATCCACCCACAAACAGGTGACCGTATTTGACGTGAATCCTGAGGCTTGAGTCAAACGCTGTTTGGTCTTACCTTTATCATCTATAATGAAAAGTCCGCTGGACATGGTTCCCAGCTCAATACACCTGTCCGGTGTAATGATACCGCTATAAATAGTGCCATCCTGCAGAAAAACGTCGGCGTCGGTTAGCCAGGGTTGGAATGAGCGCCGGTCCCAAAGAAACAATCCCCGATTAAAGGTGCCGATCAGATAATGTCCATTGCGTTCGGGGAAAGGCAGCATCACGTGTATCCGATCGTTGGCAAACTGCTCGCCGCCG
>CAYSNA010000523.1:0-3697 GCA_964432185.1 uncultured Cytophagia bacterium | reverse complement strand
AATCTTTTTGCATTTTGCCGGTGTAAAAAGCGCCATGTATGTGTGGGTGAATGGCGAAAAAGTCGGTTACAGCCAGGGCTCGATGACGCCGGCGGAATTTGACATCACCCAATATGCAAAGCCCGGCGCAAATGTCCTCGCTGTGGAAGTTTATCGCTGGAGCGACGGCAGTTATCTGGAGGACCAGGATTTCTGGCGCCTCAGCGGTATCTATCGTGATGTGTTCCTGTACGCCACGCCCAAAGTGCATCTGCGCGATTTTTGGGTGCGTTCGGAATTGTCCGAAAATTTTGCATCCGCCCACATGCTCGTGACCGCCGCAGTGAAAAATTATGGAGATGCGGCGTCATCAACAGGAAAACTCAAAGCTCATCTTTTTGACAATAGTCATAAATCAATCGCCACAATCGAGCAGGAAATATCGACAATTGAGAGCGGAAACGAAGTTGCGCTGGATTTATCCACGGCAGTCGATAATCCTGAACTCTGGTCAGCAGAAATTCCAAATCTTTATACCGTGGTGATCGAAGTGCTTGATGCACAGGGCGTCGTCACCGAGGTATTGAGCACGCCGTTTGGTTTTCGCAAAATCGAGATCAAAGATGCGCAATTGTGGGTGAACGGCCAGAGCGTTTTGCTGAAAGGCGCCAACCGTCACGAGCATGATCCGTTTACCGGTCGAGCCGTGTCCAAAGAGCGCATGATTCAGGACATCACCCTGATGAAGCAATTCAATTGCAATGTCGTGCGTACCAGTCATTATCCCAATCATCCGGACTGGTACAAGCTCTGCGATGCCTACGGTTTGTATGTGATTGACGAGGCCAACATCGAATCACACGGATATGGTTATGGGAGACAATCGCTCGCCAAACAGCCCGAGTGGGAAGCGGCGCATGTGGATCGCATGGTCAGCATGGTGCAGCGCGATAAAAATCATCCCAGCATCATCATCTGGTCCATGGGCAACGAGGCCGGTGGCGGCGTCAATTTTGATGCGTGTTACAAGATTACAAAGGAGATTGATCCGACCCGGCCGATTCATTATGAACGTTATAATGAGATCGCCGACATTGAATCGGTGATGTACCCGGCGGTCAACTGGCTCGAAGAACAGGGACAGAAAAAATCCGACAAGCCGTTTTTTATGTGCGAGTATGCGCACGCCATGGGCAACGCTGTCGGCAATTTGCAGGAGTATTGGGATGTCATTGAAAAATATCCCCGTCTCATTGGCGGCTGTATCTGGGATTGGGTCGATCAGGGTTTGGCAAAAGAAATTCCCGGCAAACCCGGCGAATACTTTTTTGCCTACGGCGGCGATTTTGGTGATTTTCCGAACGACAATAATTTTTGCATCAACGGTCTGACAACGCCGGATCGTCAAATTACACCCAAAATGATGGAAGTGAAAAAGGTCTATCAATACATCGATATTAAATTGGCAGATGGATCAACCAACAAGGTCAATATAAAAAATAAATTCCAGTTCCACAATTTAAGTGAATTTGATGTGGCCTGGTCGGTGTCGGAAGACGGCACGATCATTCAGGCCAACGGCATGCATCCTGTTGATCTGGGGCCGGGACAATCGACGACCATTGAAATACCTTTTGAACCACCATTAGCCAAGCCGATGGCGAGCTATTTTTTGCGTCTCGAATTTTCCTTGCGAACAGACGAATTGTGGGCGAAACGTGGCCATATCATTGCCTGGGAACAAATGACACTGCCGTTGCCGTCCATGCGGATGGTTGAGCCGCTGCCCATTTCACCTTCTCCTCTTCGTGTTAAAGATGAAAAAGAACATGTCTTTGTGTCCGGAAAAGACTTTAGTCTCACCTTTAGCAAGGAACATGGGACCATCACCCAGCTCATTTATCATAACAAAGAAGTCATTGCGCTCGACAAAACCGCCGCGGCAAGCCGACGGGACAGACGATCCCGAGGACCGGAGATAAAAGAAGAGATAAACGGGCCGATGCCCAATTTTTTCCGCGCGCCGGTTGATAATGACATTCAGTTTGGCCGAGGTGTTGGGCCGAAATGGCGCGAGATGCAATTGTGGGACATTACTCATAAAGTTGAGAAGGTCAACGTACAAAACTTAAACGACACGAGCGTGACGATCTCCGTGGATTTGACGTCATCCTCCCCCACCGGCTACACGGTAAAAACAAATGTCGAGTATACGATGTGGGGCAACGGTTTTATCGATGTGACCAGCAACTTTACGCCGGATGCGCTTGATTTTGCGCTGCCGAAACTGGGTATGCAGCTCGAATTGCCGGACGGATTGGAGTATGTTGAGTGGCTTGGGCGCGGCCCGCACGAGAATTACTGGGACCGCAAACGCGCGGCGGATATCGGCCGCTATCAAAAAACAGTCACGGATATGTTTGAACCGTATGTGCGGCCCCAGGACATGGCCAACCGCGACGAAACGCGATGGGTGACCATTACGGATCGCGACGGCACAGGACTGATGATTCGCGGCCAGTTTAATTTCAGCGCGTTACATTTCACCGCCCAGGATTTGGAATTTGCTGCGCATCCGTACGAACTGGTTCCGCGCGATGAAACGATTCTGTGTATCGATGTCGGCCACCAGGGACTCGGCGGCGCCAGTTGTGGTCCGCCGCCGCTAGAGCAGTATATGTTCAAGGCAGAACCAAAAACATTGACGTTCCAGATCCGACCGTACTCGCCGCTGCTGGGTGATGAAGCGGATTATGCGAGAAAGGTTGGCCATTAAAACTAGTCATTAAATAGTGACCCGATCCCTTGAAGGGGATCGGGTCATTTTTTGATTTTCTCGTTCCCACGCTCCGGCGTGGGAATGCATTCGTGACGCTCTGCGTCTAGCAAACGGGACGCAGAGTGATGGAACGAGTATTTATCGCAAAACACGGGAGTCTCATCATGAACAGACGCCATCTCCTGAAAAGTATTGGAACCGCCGGACTGGCATCCTTTTTTGTAAAACCGGATCAGGCGTTATCAACTACCTACGCACAAGCCACCAACGGTTTGCCCGAGCTGAAAATCACCGACGTCAAAGCCATTGCCTGTGCGCCGAACGGGCACATTCGCCTGACCGTTGTAAAAGTTGAGACCAGCGAGCCCGGATTGTACGGGCTGGGCTGCGCCACCTTTAATCAACGCACATTGCCCGTGGTGACGGCCGTAAACGACTACCTCAAACCATTTGCCATTGGCCGCAGCGCCGATAATATCGAGGACATGTGGCAGCACGCCTATACCAGTTCCTATTGGCGCAACGGCCCGGTGCTCAACAACGCGCTCAGCGGTCTGGATCAGGCGTTATGGGACATCAAAGGCAAACGCGCCGCAATGCCGGTGTATCAGCTTCTTGGCGGCAAATGCCGTTTCGCGGTGGATACCTACGCGCACGCCGGCGGCCGTGATTTTGCTCAACTTGAAGAGAGTGTAAAAGGCTACATGGAGGAAGGTTACCGCCATGTCCGTATTCAGCTTGGCGGTTATGGCGCGGCGCATTTATCCGAAACGCCGGATTTCCGGGAGGCCGGATTTGGCGGCGAACGCGATGGGCATATGGATGTTTATCCCTATATCACCAGCACGCCGAAAATGTTCGAGCACATCCGCAAAACCTGCGGCGATGAAATCGAATTGTTGCACGATATTCACGAACGCATCCCTCCCATCGATGCTA
>CAYSNA010000522.1:0-3738 GCA_964432185.1 uncultured Cytophagia bacterium | reverse complement strand
CATCGTCATTATCCGGCGTGTAACGATAGCCGGCAATTAAAGTCGTATCCGGAAGGTGAATGGATACGGTTTCGCCCTCGGTATTTTTTAGACCGTAGGCGCCAAACTGAGATTTATCAATCGTGAACAACAGCGCTTCTTGCGGAATGTCGGCGTCATAGCTCAAACTGTGTTGAAAATAGTTGGGCACCAGAATAAGCGCGTAGTGATGCGGCGGTAAAACAGATGTCTGCTCAAACGGCAAAATCGTGTTAAATTTTGTGCCGTCGCTCAACAGCCAGCCGAACAGATCGACGGCCTCCTCGCCCCTGTTGTAAAGCTCAACGAACTCGTCGTATCGTTCGTTGCCGGATGGATTAAACATGATTTCGGATAAAATGATCTCAGCGGATGCGCTGCCGCACCACGCAAGAGCAAGCGCAACTACAACGAAACGAAACATATCCCACCCCCATTTTTTGCCTTGTACTACGATGCTGTGGTTTGTTTCGACCCCTCTAATAACTTTTTGAGCGTCACTGTCGCAAACGATTGGCTCATGAGCTCAACGTATTGCTTTTCCACGCTCTCCACAATAGAGTGAATGACCTCGTTTTTTTTCTCAATGATCGCTGATGCGCCATTTGAGCGAATGCCCTCCAGGACATCATTGATGGTTAACAGTTCCGGATTCCGTGCCGGTGTATAACGCGACTCGCGCTCGTCGCCCTCCAAAAGATAGATAAACCTGAGTTCAATCAAATGGCCAAGAATTTCATTGATCAAACGTTCCGGCAGATTGAACGTGTCCTTGATTTCGGCATAGCTGGAGGCATCTTCATCCAGCAAAAATTTTCGATAGATGAAAAACAAAATATGCATGGCGACATTTTCGCGAAAACGGTAGCTGTAGGTGGTCTTGCGAATATCCCAGGTCATTTTACTTTGATTCTGATGCGCGTAGGAAATTTCCGCGCCGAGCAGCACAACCGTCCACGCCAGATAAAGCCAGATCAGGATGATCGGCAAGCTGGCAAAACCGGAATAGAGCGCCTCCTTGAATCCGGTCTGAAAAGACATGACAAAAAATTTGGTAAAATAGAAATTGGCAATCTGCCAGGCAATACCGGCGAGCAAGGCGCCGATGATCGCTGACGCCGGCCGCACCTTGGTATTTGGAATGACGATGTATAAAAAGAAAAACACAAAAACCGATAACGCCAGCGGTGTGGATTTTTTTATAATCCACATGAGACCCGGATTTTGCGTCATCGCGTGAACGATGGGTAAACTTTGCAAATAGGTATTGATGACCGGCACGCCGATCATGAGCAAGGGGATGAAAAAAAACACGCCGGTCAAATCGGCAAAACGCCGGTGCGGGCTGCGCAGTTTTTGCACGCGCCAAATATCATTAAAAGCGCGCTCAATGGTGCTGACAATGGTAAAAATGGAAATGATGAGAATGGCGACGCCGAGAATGGGAAAGAGCGTCAGGTCCAGGTCGCTGATCCCTTTGATGAGAACGGGCACAAGCGCGGTCATCTGTTCGCCGAACGGCTCGGCCCAGGCTAAAAGTTGCGGCTCAATTTTCAGGTGATAATCAAAACCGCGCAATACGGCGAACGTGATCGCCAGAATCGGGAAAACCGCCAGGAGCGTCGAATAGACCAGCGCCGCCGCACGCACCGGCAGTCGATCCTCCACATACGAACGCACCACAAGAAAAATGATGATGATCTGTTGATAAAATATTTTTCGCGCGGTCGAAATTTTGCTAAAATCCTGTCGCCAAATATCTCTGGTTAGAAACTGGTGTAATGACCTGGTAAAATTGACGAGTTTTTGAACCATATTTTTCATATAAAAGCCAACAGTTATCGGATGACAAAAATTGCATTTCAAAAGGATTATGCTAAATTTAGCATAAATATAAAAATGAAAAAATAAAAAGAATTTGAAATGAAATTTAAAAAGCTCGGCAATTCAGAGATGACTTTCAGCCGGATCGGCCTCGGCACCTGGGCCATGGGCGGCGAAGGCTGGCGATACAGTTGGGGCCCGCAGGATGATGCGCAATCCATCCGCACCATTCAGCACGCGATCGACCTCGGCATCAACTGGATTGATACGGCCGCGGTGTACGGGCTTGGCCATGCGGAAGAGGTTCTCGGCAAAGCCTTAAAAGATATAAGCGATAAACCGTACATCGCGACCAAGTGCAGCCGTAAAGGCACGTCCGATGGACAGCTGTTTTCCGAACTCAAGAAGGACAGCATCATTCAGGAAGCGGAAGACAGTTTGCGGCGTTTGCAAATCGATGTCATCGATCTGTACCAGGTGCATTGGCCCAAACCGGAAGAAGATATTGAAGAAGGCTGGGAAGCGATGGCGCAGCTTATCAAGGACGGCAAAGTGCGCTACGGCGGCGTGAGTAATTTTTATATTGAACACATGCAGCGCTGTCAAACCATTTGGCCGATCACCTCGTTGCAGCCGCCATACAATATGCTGACGCGCTATATTGAAGATGATATTTTGGACTATTGTGAGAAAAAAAACATTGGCGTCCTTTGTTACAGCCCGTTATATAAAGGGATGTTCACCGGCACATTTGATAAAACGCGGATTGTCAATTTACCCGAGACCGATCACCGACAACATGATCCGCATTTTCAGGAACCCGAGTTATCGGCCAATCTGGCGCTGGTGGATGGCTTGAAAGAGATCGCGTCAGCTCGCGGCATTACTGTGGCGCAGCTCACCATCGCCTGGACGCTGCGGCATGCGCAGATGACCGCAGCCATCGTTGGCGGCCGCAAACCGGAACAACTGGACGAGACCGCCGCGGCTGGAGATGTAGAGTTGACCGAGGCGGAAATTAGAGCAATTGAAAGACTGTTGAAACAACGTGAACATCAATTGGTTTCTTTTTAGCGACTTTTGGGGCGATGTGCAAAATGGACAATCAGCACCCGGATAATCTTCAAACACCGGAGAATGAATCGGTTCTGCCGGACACTCCAGCCGAGGAGAAACGATTACGGCTCGTTCTTTTCAGGGTGGCGCGTTATGCACTCTACGGCCTTGTCGCGCTTTTTTTATTATCGGTGCTCCTGGTGTTTTTCGGCCGCTGGATTCCGCCCGCAACCAGTTCGTTCATGATCCGCCAAAGTCTTGCCAATACGTTTCACGGGGATGGGGAAAAAGTCCATTATCAATGGACGCGCTGGCGAGACATCTCGCCGGACGTTGCCCTGGCTGTTGTGGCGGCGGAGGATCAAAAATTTCCAATGCACCGCGGTTTCGATTTTGAGGCGATTTCCAAAGCGCAACAGGACAATGTGCGTCGTGCCCGGCCGCGCGGCGCCAGCACGATCAGCCAGCAGGTGGTGAAAAATCTCTACCTGTGGCCGGGGCGCAGTTATTTTCGCAAAGGCCTGGAAGCCTATTTTACGGTCTTGATTGAATTGCTGTGGAGTAAAAAACGTATCCTCGAGGTGTATATCAACATTGCCGAGTTTGGGCCGAATATTTACGGCGTGGGCGCCGCAGCGGAAATCTTTTGGCGGACCACACCGGATCGACTGACCCGGCGTCAGGCGGCGCTGCTGGCCGCCGTGCTGCCGAGTCCGAAAAAACTGCACGCCGGCAATCCATCACCCTACGTTGAACAACGCGTACACTGGATCGAGGTTAACATGCTGCAGTTGGGTGATGTTTATCTGAAAAAACTATATAAATAAATACGTTCTACTA
>CAYSNA010000521.1:0-3751 GCA_964432185.1 uncultured Cytophagia bacterium | reverse complement strand
AATTGACATACATTGACTCTTCCGGTGAAAAGGGACTCAGTGAGCCATCCCGCATAACGGCTCTGACGCGAAAATAGTAGGTTTGGCCATTCTCTAAATCGTACAGCCCCTTGAGGGTCGCTTTTGACGTATCCATGAGCGTCGTCGGATTGGTCGATGTGCCGCCGTAGATATTGAAATACTCGACCGTGTCGTCACCAAACTTGTTGAAGAGCAGCACAATGTGATCACCGGCGGATTCGACGAACAAATTGGGCGCCGAAACCACACCATCCCAGGGAAAACGAAAGGCGCGATAACACTCATCGGGAGAAACCCAATTCATTTCGTAAACAAGACGGCCGTCCGGCGTCACTTCGGTGGTTTTGGGTCTGTCGGACACCGCCCAGTTGATCAGCGAGTTACCGTTCGGCAGCCGCTGATGATTGCCCATATAGTGCGAGTACGACGTTCCGGGCGGATTACGATACTCCCACACCAGAGTCGCCGTTTTTTTCTCAACGTCCAACTCGAACTGGACGCCGCGGGAGACGTTGGGAAATCGAGAAGAACCGTTATCAAAAACTGTGTAATGATTGTTACCAAGGGATAAAATCGCATGCTGATTGGCGATGCCATTCAGCTCGTCATTGACAAAGGTGAACTGATTTTTCGGGCCGCCGAGCCGCCAGATGATCTCGCCGGTCTGGCGATTGATTTTTGTCACCTCGCTCAAATGTCGGCTGGACAACAGGATGTGACCATCGGCATCGATATCAAGCGCGTTCATGTGCGGAAAGCGGATCGTGCCGCCCTGCAAATCTTCCAGTTGGAGAAATTGAATGACGTCCTCAAAATGATCCCAGGCGCGCCATTCAAATATCTTTTCCCCATCCGGCGTAAATTCCTGAATGATGGTCTCAATGACCGTAGCGTTCTTGCGGCCACCGGCGACGTAGCGGCTCATGTCAACGGTCTCGGCGCGATTGCCGATCAGCAGCACGTGTCCGTCTTCGGTAATGACGCACTCGTGCTCATCCGTGGCATAACCGTCCACGGCAGAATACTCGCCAAGCTTTACAAAATTTTTGTCAAAATTGAGGAAACGATGCCCACCCGACCGCGCCAGCATCGTAATGGTGCCGTTGCGCTGTACTTTGAAATCACGGCGGCGATCATCCGTTTTCAGGTACCAGACTGGCGAGCCGTCATTATCAAAAATGATGTTGAACGGCGTGCCCTGTCCGCGATTGTTGAGAAAAATATAACCATCCCCCGGCGCGATATTTGTGGTGACGTTGATATGCGGGAAATCGCTCGGCACCGACACGCCGTTCGGCATGATGCGCGCGCCGGAGAGTTGTTCCGCCGTCTGCGCCGATTTGTTCAGATTGTCGGGTACATCGGCTTGCTCGTCCGGAAAATCGAATCCGCTGTGAATGGCCGGGCTCTCGGTTATTTTAAAGGTAAAGGAAAACGTATCGCCTATCGTTGTCGGAGGCGACAAGGTGACGTTCACCGTTGCGCCGAGCTCAAACGCTTTTTGCGGACGAAAAATAAGTGTCCGCCCATCGGACGCACGATAACTCTTTCCCGCGAGCACACCGCGTTCATCGGCAACTGAAAAAAAGTGTGCGATGTTGCCGGGATTGTCGGCGTGCAGGCGAACTAAAATCGATGATTGCGGCGACACGCGCGTGGAATTGGGCAGCGGATAAATATAGTCATATCCGGGCTGAATCGCCACAGCGCGTTCGATCAAGATCATGATGATCAATACAAACAGCCGTAACAACATTTTTTTCCACACTCCTAAAACGTTAGCAACGATATCCAGCTTGACCTATTTTATCACTGTCATTTTTTTCCGATCACGATATGTGAAACCGGATGACGTCCTGGCGCTCAGCTCGTAAAAATAGACGCCGTTTGAAAAGTCCGAGGCATCAAACTGAAATCGATGCTGACCGTCTTGCAGTTTTTCATTCACCGTCTGAAACACCAGCTCACCTCGAACATTGTATACACTCAACTGAACCCAGGATTGTTCCGGCAGCGAAAATGTGATTGTTGTCTTTGGATTAAAAGGATTGGGATACGCAGGAAACAGCGCAAAATCAACCGGTTCGAGGCTCTCGTCGTCGGCTACGTCGACAATGGTTTTTAATTTCACATCATCAAAATAGCTGCTGCATAATGCATCGTCCGTGTGGGATGTGACCGCAAATCCGACATAAAACAGATTTTCCATGGGGATGATTTCCGATCCGATCAGGTTCCACTGATGCCCATCATCGGAAAGATAACTGGTGATGCGATCGCCGTCCTTTTTAACTTTTACCCAGCACGGCACATCGGATTCCGAGGTGAAACTTTTTATCGTCGTTTGATTTTTAACGGAACGATGTTGAAAAACCAGGCCGTTATCGACAATGGCGCCAACCATCGCATTGACGGCGCCGTCATTCAATGTTTCCCGGATCATCAGCCCGGCTTTGGCCAGATCGTGCGTCTGCCCGATAGCCGAGATATGGGCTGAAAACTCGACATCGCCTTTCATCTCCTGAAAGGCAAAATGAAATTCATCGGAGGTGCCCAAAATGCCGTCGCCGCTGCCGATGATGACATACTTGTTGCCGTTGAGACCGGCGGTGCCCTCGTACCTCGGTTCACCGATATCGGCGTTCTCCCACGGTTCCGGCAAGTCTTCCAGTAACGACGCCGTGTCAATAAGCATCAGCGAGACATTATCCAAAGTAACATCGCCCGGCAGTCCGCCGCAATTGAACACCAGTTGCGCGTAATTATCGGACGGATCGTCCATGATAAAATCAAACGAAAAATGCTGCACACCTCGGCGAAGTGAGGTTGGATTGATTTTGCCGTAATTGTTCCACGGATAATACGTTTGCTCAACATAGGCTTCGATCACCCTGTTTTCCGAAGCGGACGCATCAAACTCCAGTCGATAACTTTTGCCCTGCATCAACGCCAATCCTTCCTGCTTGAGCTGAACGCAATCGTAATTATCACCCGGATCATTGATATAAATATTCATCTCGCCGTCATTCGCCTCCATAACGGCATCCGCGTCCGTCACATTAAACGCCCAGTTTTCGTCACCAGAGGAGAAATCACCGTTTTCCAGCATGTTGACGCCGGGTTTCAAATAGTTGACAAAGATTTTTTGTTCATTTGAAAATTGACTTTCGTTGCCATTTTTATCCACCGCGGTCACGCGAAAATAATAAAACCGCTTGTCGATCAAGTCCGAAAAACGTTTTAACGTCGTGCGGCTGGTATCGAAAAGCGTCGTCGCATTTGGTTCAAAGCCGGCGTAAATTTTGTAAAAATCAACACTCTTGTCGCCAAATTTATTAAAGATCAAAATCGTGCTCGCGTCATCCTGTTCGACAAACAGGCGCGGCTTTTTCACCACACCCTGCCACGGAAAACGAAACGTGCGATAAGTATCAAAATTATCGTTAAAATTCATTTCATAGACCAACTCACCTTCCGGCGTGACCTCGCTGACTTTGGGCAACTCGCCAACCGCCCAGTTGATAAGATAGTTGCCATTGGGCAATTGCTGCATATTGCCCATATAGGTTGAAAACATCTCTCCCGGCGGCAAGATGTACTGCCAGACCAGTCTGGCGGTTTTTTTATTCACATCGACCTTGTAGACGACGCCGCGGGATTGTTGCGGAATATGATAATTGCCGTTGTCAAAAACCGAATAGAGACCGTTGCCGACGGAGCGGATATCGTG
>CAYSNA010000520.1:0-3758 GCA_964432185.1 uncultured Cytophagia bacterium | reverse complement strand
TTGATTTTTATTGCCGATTGAACGAAACCGAGCGCCGCTTGTTGTGTACGCTGGAATCGCCGATTGTCCTGTTGCAGAAAAGCAACCGCGATAACGAGTTGTCTGAGTTTGTTGCGCCCCAAAATCCCATGCTCGGCGTCATGCTGCCGTACACGCCCTTGCATTATATTATGCTGAAAAAGTTGAACAAGCCGATCATCGCTACCAGCGGCAACCTGGCGGACGAAACTATCTGCATCGACAACACCGAAGCGCTGTCCCGCCTCGGACGCATCGCCGATTATTTTCTCGTGCACAATCGTCCCATCGCACACCACGTTGACGATTCGATTGTTCGCCTGATGGCCGGCCGCCCGGTGGTGCTGCGCCGCGCGCGCGGTTATGCGCCGCTGCCGATTTTGCTGAATAGGGACATCGAGCCCACTATTGCCGTGGGCGGGCATCTGAAAAATACCATCGCTGTGGGCCGCGAGAAGTATGTGTTCATCAGCCAGCATATTGGCGATCTCGAAACGGAAAACAGCATCAATACCTTGCAGCATACGCTTGCGGATTTTCAGGCCATTTATAACATCACACCGAATACCATCATGTGTGACAAACATCCGGATTACGTTTCAACGCACTTTGCCAAGTCTTTGCCGGGTGAAAAACGCGCGGTGCAGCATCATCTCGCGCACGTGTTCTCCTGTATGGCGGATAACGAGCTCGAGCCGCCGGCGCTCGGTG
Source organism: uncultured Cytophagia bacterium (assembly GCA_964432185.1). GTDB lineage: Bacteria > Zhuqueibacterota > Zhuqueibacteria > Residuimicrobiales > Krinioviventaceae > Kriniovivens. The sequence goes on along the minus strand of CAYSNA010000520.1, from coordinate 3,029 downwards.
TGGCCTGGGACGGCACTGGCTTTGGTGACGACGGTACGATGTGGGGAGGAGAATTTTTTCTTGTTGAAGAACATCAGTGCCGGCGAATCGGTCACTTTAGAACTTTTCCGCTTCCCGGTGGCGACCAGGCGATCAAACGGCCGTATCGCTCGGCCATCGGATTGCTCTACGAGATGGATCACGCCGGTTTGCAAAAATATGAGCTGCTGCCGCTCTTTCATCACTGCGATCACGCTGAACTCAAAACATTAACCGGCATGCTGCAGAAAAAAATCAATTCGCCGCGCACCAGCAGCGCCGGGCGTCTGTTTGACGCGGTGGCTTCGATTTTGGATATTCAGCATGTGAATCATTTTGAAGGACAGGCGCCCATGCGCCTCGAAAGTGCCGCATGGGAGGCGGAGCCCACGGATGATGTTCTGCCATTTGAAGTCGTATCCGAAAATGACACGTGGATTTATAATTGGCAGCCCACGATAGAAGCGATTTTATATGCCAGGCATTCGACACCGGCCCAGATTCTTTCCACGCGATTTCACAATACGCTCGTGCAGGTTATGTTGACGATCGCACAAAAAATCGGCCGGCAGAAAATTCTCCTCAGCGGCGGCACTTTTCAAAATAAATATCTCGTTGAAAAAACCATAGAACGTCTAACGGCCGACGGTTTTCGCGTCTACACGCATCAACAAGTGCCGCCGAACGACGGCGGCATTGCCCTCGGCCAAATTGCATCGCTAAATTACTGGTGTGAATAATTTATGTGCTTAGCCATCCCCGGAAAAATTCTCAGCATTAACGAAACGGACAACCAGATGGACCGCAGCGGTCAGGTCAGTTTTGGCGGCATTGTCAAAACCGTGCAGCTCGGTTATGTGCCGGAAGCGAAAATTGGCGATTATGTTAATGTTCACGTTGGATTTGCGATTAGCGTCATTGACGAAAAAGAGGCACAAGAGACACTGCGGGCTTTTCAGGAGGTGAATGACCTGTTGACGGGACGCGCCGATTCATGAAACATGTTGATGAATACCGTGACGCCGAGGCCGTCAAGCGAGTTATTCGCGACATCCACAAGATCACAACGCGTCCCTGGAACATCATGGAAATTTGCGGCGGCCAAACGCACGCCTTTTTGCGCTACGGGATTGACGAGTTATTGCCCGAGCAGATCACCTTGTTGCACGGACCTGGCTGTCCCGTGTGCGTCACGCCTCTCGAACAAATAAATAAGGCGATTCATGTGGCCTCCCTGGATAATGTCATTTTTTGTTCTTTTGGCGATATGGTGCGCGTGCCCGGCAGTCATGAGGATCTGCTGTCGGTCAAAGCCAGGGGGGGCGATGTTCGAATCGTCTACTCGCCAATGGACGTGCTAAAAATCGCGACGCAACATCCCGATAAAGAAATTATATTTTTTGCCATCGGCTTTGAAACCACGGCGCCGGCGAATGCGATGGTGGTTCTCAAGGCAAAGGCCGAGGCGGAGCAGAAGGCTGGACGCTCGAATTTTTCGATTTTGTCTTCACAGGTCACGGTGCCGCCGGCCATGGAAGCGATTCTATCTTCACCGACCAGCAAAGTGGATGGATTTCTCGCTGCCGGCCATGTCTGCTCCGTGATGGGCTATCACGAGTACATTCCGCTGGTGGAAAAATACAAGGCGCCGATTGTCATTACCGGCTTTGAACCGCTGGATCTGGTACGCGGGATTTTCGCGTGTGTTCGACAATTGGAAGAAAATCGTTTTGTCGTTGAAAATTTATATACCCGTTCCGTCACTCAAGCGGGCAATATCCCGGCGCAAGAGGCGATGAAAAAGGTGTTTCGCGTCGTTGATCGACAATGGCGCGGCATTGGGCTCATCCCGCACAGCGGCCTGGCGTTACGAGACGAGTATGCCGAATTTGATGCCGAACATAAATATGATTTACAGAATATGAGAGCAGATGAACCGAAAGATTGCATTTCTGGTCAAATCCTGCAAGGTTTGAAAAAGCCGAACGAGTGCGTTCACTTTGGGAAAAAATGTACTCCCGAACATCCCATGGGCGCAACCATGGTGTCGGGTGAGGGCGCGTGCGCGGCGTATTATAAATATAAAAAATGATTTCAGATTGGAGATATGCGATTTCAGATTTTTGATCTGAGTTCTGAGATCGTCAATCTCCAATCGTCAATCAAAAAATTGGCGACTCTCATGGGAATCCCAAAAGACTTTCAACTCCAGTGTCCAATCCCTTTAAATGATTATCCCCGCATCACCATGGCGCACGGTGGCGGCGGTAAACTGTCGCATCAATTGATTTCAGAAATGTTTCAGCCACTCTTCGATAACGAGTTTTTGAGCGCCGAACATGACGGTGTTTATTTACCGACATCCGGGGAAAATATTGCCTTTACCACGGACTCGCACGTCATTCAGCCATTATTTTATCCCGGTGGCGACATCGGTTCCCTCGCCGTTTATGGAACGGTTAATGATCTGGCCATGTGCGGCGCACGGCCGCTCTATCTCAGCCTTTCGTTTATCCTCGAAGAAGGCCTGTTGATGGAGACGTTGTGGCGTATTGTGCAAAGTATAAAATCGGCAGCTGAAAAAGCCGGCGTCAAAATTGTCACGGGTGATACTAAAGTCGTTAACCGCGCCCATGGAGAAGAGTTATTTATCAATACGTCAGGTGTGGGAATTGTTGAATACGATTTGAAAATTCAACCATCATCTATACAACCAGGTGACCACATTATTTTGAACGGCGATATTGGCCGGCACGGCATCGCAATTATGGCGTTTCGTGAAGGCCTCGAATTTGAATCGGAGATAAAAAGTGATTGCGCGCCGCTGAACGGCATTGTGCAATTGCTGTTGGATGAAAATATCCCCATCCACTGTATGCGCGATTTGACGCGTGGTGGTCTGGTGAGTGCGCTGGTGGAAATTTCGAAATCGGCGAAAAAACGCATCGAAATTGATGAGACAAAAATTCCCGTTCGGGAGGATGTGCGCGGGGCGTGCGAGATTCTCGGAT
>CAYSNA010000519.1:0-3758 GCA_964432185.1 uncultured Cytophagia bacterium | reverse complement strand
GGTTGGAAGATGTAAAATCGCCGTAACGGTTATCCGTGGCCACCAATTCGGCGTTGATTAAAAAATCCGAGCTGGTCGTGCCGGCGTTGACGCCCTGAATGGCGAGAAGATTCTCACCTTCAATGAATTGCTCTCGAAACGCAGTGACGTCAAAATGGGCCTGGCCCGAGCTTTCATTCGAATTGGTCGTCGTTGAATTCCACACAAGCGGATCCGGAACATTCGCCTCGGCGATTTTCGTGCCGTTCAGCCAGGCGGCAAAACCATCATCATAACGCATCAGCAGCGATACATATTTGGCGTTCGCCAGATCGGCACTGCTTGCGGTGAAACGAATTCGAATATAACAACTGGAATTGGGATTGGCGCCGTTTGACATGTCGTCGCCGACATCGAGGGAAATGAAACCTTCATAGCCGGAGTTTTTTTCATAACCAACGCCGCCGGGACTTCCCGAGCATACCCGCCAGGATGAATCATCAAAATTCAAATTGTCCTTCCAGGCGGAATTGACGGCGGAGGTGGGGACGAGCACTCTTTTCGTCGCGCTTTCGGGAAGAAGAACAATCTCATCGGCACATAAAATAGGAGTGATGAAAATGAGCGTCATAAAAATCAGAGTGGTTCGAACTATTTTTTGGTGATGGGAAAAATTCATCAAGCCTGACTTTCGTTAAATACGTGTTATAAAAAAGATTTTATTGAGCCGTTAATATACGGTTCGGTATCTCAAACGTCAAGGGTATTTCGTGCCGAAGCATTTTAGCGGCTTGCCCGGTCAGCCACAAATAGTGGTCGGACGGTTTTCCGTCCATGCCGATAAATTTGGCGACATCACTGACCGGCGGATGGTCCGTACATTTGAAAATCGCCGTGCCTTCATTCACCTCATCAAACATGGCCACGTAAAGCATATCGGCGCCGGCGCTGATGGCTGTGGACATTTGCTGCCAGTAAAATCGCCCGCACTGGCGCGGAATGGACGCGGGCGGTTTGACGTCATCCGGAAATTCGAAACGGCTGAGATTATGCCAGCTAAAACCGGGATAGACGCATGGCACATAGTCGATATTATTTTCACGGCACCATGCCATATCGTCGAGCAGGTAATCGCGGTATCGATCCATCTCGTGATGCAGCAATGGCGAAAACCGCTGCACCATCCACGGCAGCAGAATATCGGATTTTTTGATGATCTCGTGCAGGTACTCATCCTTGAGACAATCCGCGTTCAATGTGCGCCAATAGGTCGGCACGCCGAGCATGACCGCACAGCCGCCGTATTCGGGATCGTTTTTGAGAAAATCAATCAACTTTAAAATGCCGATATGCCGAATGTTATACGGCCGGTCGGGAAAACCCAATCCCCAAATCGCCACCACCGGTTTGCCGTTAAAATGCAGATAGGTGTTGAGACCTTTCTGATTGGTGATGCGTAGCGAATCGACGAGAAATTTCCAGTCCTTAATGATGGATGAGCAATCCTCGCCGGATGGTTGCAAGCCGGACAGATCGTACATCAACGCGATGGCTCGCTTTTGCTCAGAGGCGGCATTCAGGGCGTGTTCGAGAATCTGCACGGATTCATCCCCCCGTTTGGGATGTCGTGTTCTGCCGAAAAAACGCTGCATAAAAACGCCGTCCACGCCGTACTCTTGCATCCACTTGAAATGCAGGTCAATGGTGCTTTGATCCGATGAATTAAAAAATCGCGCCGTGCTGCCGTCCGCCAGTTTCAATCCGGTGGGATAGGTGTGTTCATACTCGCTCACGTCCGGCCACATGTCAATGCGGATTTTCGATTCGTCCGGAAAAATGACCCCATCGCGCACGCGGAACCATCCCTGATAGCCGGCCATAACCAGGCCTTTGCAGGAGGGATAAAGTGTTTTTGTGCTGTGTTTCTGTTGTGCGGTTGCGCAAGTCATCATAATTAAAATAAAACTCAAAACTCTCTTTAGCATGTGCGATCTCCGATTTTCCTAGAGATTAAAATCGACATCAAGAATTTCTCAGTTTTTACTCCTCCCCATTTTATGGTTGTCTCTGGCCCGTTTCACGACAAAATTCTGTTACGTGTCAATAGTATTAAGATGCCGGAACCACAATCGCCAGAGTCCCAAACTTGATAGTAAAAAGAGACTTAAAAAAACCGCCAGCGAATTCCATTTATGAATGACGGCAAATACCGGCACAAGAAACAATGAAATCTGCCAGGGCACCGCAATAAAGAGCGCCATGATATCGCGGCGATTTTCGCGTTTTATAGCCAGAGCGTGATCTGATTCCAGTGTGCTCCATATCTTTCGCCAAAATCCAATCGGCCGGGTTTTGTGGTAAAACTGTTTGAGCGTTCTGTCATCGGTCGCGGGGGTGAGCAGCGTGCATAAAAGCATGCCGCATAACGACGACAATCCGACAACCAGAAAGGCCTGCCACTCGTGCAGTGATGGAAACAGCAGCCGTTGAAGAATAGCGCCGATCATGCCGACGCCGGTGCCGAAGGCATAACCGTAGCCGTTAAAGCGCCACCAGTACCAGCGCAAAAAGTTGGGCATAATCATTCCGGCGACCAGGCTCATGGTGATCCATCCCCAGATGGCATTGATCGACGGGGCCGACAGACCAACGAGCACGCCAATCGTTACAATGAGAATTGAAGAGACATAGGAGACGCGAACGAGCTGCTTTTGTCTGGCTGATGGATTGAGGTATTTCAAATAAATATCTTTCACCATATAGGAAGCGGCCGCGTTGATGGTTGAATCAAACGTTGACATTGCGGCGGCAATGAGTGACGCCACGATCAATCCCTTCAAGCCGGTCGGAACGACATGAAGCAGAACGGTCGGCAGCACCATTTCCGGCTCGGCGATATGGGATCCCAAACTCAAACCCAAAACGGCAATGCCAATGATGAACGGCCAGCGAAAACTCAGTAAAAAAATCCACAACAGCGACAGATAGCCGCAATCTTTGTCGCTTTTGGCGGCAAAATAGCGCTGCGCAATATAGGCCCCCGGTGTTCCCAAGCCTTCAATCAGCGTTTTGACAAAGAAAAAAATGACCGAGATGCCAAACAGATTGTACATTTCGTAGCCGGACGGCATATTCACTTGCCAGGTCGGCAGGAGATCGTCCCAGCCGGCCGGCGCCAAAGATCGCAATGTGGCGGCATCAACGTTTAAAAAGGCTTTAATCGAGATATAGACCGTTGTAAAGCCGATCAGACTGGCTTGAATCACATCGGTATAAACAACACCCCACAAGCCGCTGAGCGTTGTGTAAAAAAGGGCGATGGCAATCATGCCGAGGGCGCACACCACCGGCGGAAACGGCAGAAACAGAGAGAGAAATTTGCCAATGCCGATAAAAAAATAGCCGATGATGCCGATCGTGCCGAACAAGATGGACAGGGTACTCAGCAGCCGCGCCGCGCTTCCCTGACGGCCGGAGCCGAAACGAAACTCCATCCATTCGGCAATGGTCATGACGCCGGAGCGCCGGTGCCATTTGCCGACAAGGATCATCATAAACGCCAACACGAGGACAACGCCGCCGCGGATTTCGACCAGGAATCCCTTGACGCCAAAAACATAAAAAAGCGACGAGATCAGCATGGTCCCGGTAATGTCAAGATTTGACGCCATGCCGGATATCCCCAACACCCACCAGGGAATTTTTCGGCCGCCGAGGAAATATTCGTTAATATCATGTCCGGCGCGGCGTCGAAAATAAAATCCGAATAGAATCAGAAT
>CAYSNA010000518.1:0-3762 GCA_964432185.1 uncultured Cytophagia bacterium | reverse complement strand
CGGAATCAGCGAATCGACGATCAACACATTGGCGCCGTATTCGACCAAACGGCGCGACAGCGTGCTGCCAATAAATCCGAGTCCGCCGGTGACGAGCACATTTTTGCCGCCGTAGATGTCCGGGAATGCTGCCCTCTTTGGCATATTAATCCTCTTTTTTGAAAACGACTAAACGGAACCACAATTTCGTGTAATCGCGCGCCACGCGAATCAATCGACCAAAATTAAAAAACTCGGACTTGCCGCTGGCGCGGAAAAAATGGGTCACCGGCACTTCGGCGAATCGAACTTTTTTGCGCCCGAGTTTGTGAATCATCTCCACGCAAATGGTGCCGCTGTTGGAGACGAGATTGATGTTTTCAAACACGGATTTGCGCATGAGGCGAAAATCGCAGTCCACATCTTTGATCGGCAGTTGAAAAAGCACTTTGGAGACGTACTGGTAAATTTTGCCGATCCAGACGCGATAAAACGGATCGTGACGTTTGATCTTCCAGCCGTTGACCACATCAACATTGTCGTTCATCGCCTCGGTCAGCTTGACGAGTTCACGGACATCATACTGCGCGTCGCCATCGGTGTAAAAGATGAACTCTTTGGAGGCGTTCTCAAATCCGGATCTGAGCGCGCCGCCGTAACCGCGATTTTTTTGATGCGTGATGACGCGAACCTGCGGAAACGTTTTTTCCAGCAGCACCAGAATGTCCTTGGTTTTTTCGCGGCTGCCGTCATCGACGAGGATGATCTCGTAATCATCGGTGATTTTTTCAGCGGTAATGATCGACTCCGCGACCATGCTGGCGATGGTGCCCCAGTCGTTGTAGACCGGGTAAAAAATGGACAGAGGTAAATTTTTCTTTTGCATAATCGTTCTTTGTTTGTGTTCGAACCTCGTCTTTCCCGTCCCGCACAAAACGCGGACTAAACGATGGCGGGAATCTATCCTTATAAATTGTGGATTCCTCCCGCACGGGAGCAACTTATATTTTATAAATAAATGCCCATCTTGGGCCGATTTTAATTTCTTTCACCAAGGTGAAACCAGAACCGCTTGTGCCGTCGCCAAGAAACTCGATGTTCTTCCAGCCGCGGTTATCCATCTTCCACTCGTACCACGCGTTATCGGTCTCAAAAATCTTGTTGGCGCTCATCCAGGCGATGTGGCTGATGCCCTGTTCCGCCATCCACAAATGCAGGGAATCAGGCGTGGTTTTTTTCAGCTCGGTCAAACGGACAAATTCATTCACATCTTTTTCCGCATAATAACAAAGAATCACTGGCTGTTCGACCGCCATTTTTGTTACGCTCTGTCTGTTCTCTTTTACCCATTCGCCAACCTTGGCAAACTCGGCTTTGCTGAACCGGATGCTGTAGAGCAGCGCATTGGTATCGGATGACATAAAGTAAAGCAAAACGATAAAAAAGGTCATCAATAAAAAACCAGCGGCCATCTTGGTTTTTGCCGGCTTGAGAACAAACAACAGCGCCACGGCAATCGGACTAAAAAACACTAACATCATACGCCAATCCACAAGATATTGCGGAAAGGCAACCGGTTTTCGAGCGAGCAAAACAACGGTTATCACAAAAAGGAAAACCGTCAGAACCGCGGCGAGCGATTTTTTCAGAACATCCATATTTATTTTTCGATTCGCCCACGCGAGGATCTCAGCCGCGCCAAGACCAATCACCACCAGCGCGTTCCACACAATAATGATTTGATAATCAAAATTCGGCATGGGCCAGACGATGTGCATGGTCAAAAATCCAAGCAGAAAAATCAGCAGGGCGATAATCGATCGTCGGAATTTGCGCCAACCATAAACGACGCCGACGAGAAAAATCAAAACGGCCACAAGAATCCAGACTTTGGACCACTGCTGCGGCAGAAAACCGACGAGTCCCTGCCAGAACGTTTTCAAAAAGACGATATTCGGCTTGTACTCGTTGAAATAGGAAAAGTAACTTTCGCCGTCGCCTCCGGATGATTGCAGCAGCGTCCAAAGAACGATGGGCAATCCGGCGAGCAACGAATAAAGCATCGTTTTGATTTTGTCCTTATGCATGAAAAAATCGGCAATGCCGATGGCGGCGAAAATCAGCGCGCCTTCATAACGAACCATGGAGGCGAAAAATCCAACGAGATAAGCTGATCGCCTGTTTTTCAAAAACAGATAAAAGGCCCATAGAATGAGCATGGTCACCAGCATCTCGGACTTTGGCTTGATAGCCATGCGAATGGTGCTGGGATGAAAAGCCCACAGCCAGGCGATGAACAACGCGCCGCGCGCGTAAAAATGTTGTGCGATTCGAAACAGGAAAAACAGCGCCAGCAGGGCCGAAATAAAACCGATGGCTTCGGCCGCGTATAATTCCCGATGATGTCCGGAGATCACCGTCGACATCGCCGCAATCGAGGCCGAATAAAGCGGCGGCCGTTTAAAATTCTCCGGCCAGTCGAGCTGTCTCAAGCTGATGGCCTTGTCGCGGAAATCAAAAAAGTCACTTTCCGGCACGAAAAAATCATTCACATGCCGGCCAATGTGGATGGCAAAGACGACCATCAACAAAATGAAAAGGAGAGTTGAGGTTTTGTTATTTTGCGAATTCACGCCATACATCCTGATACGACCAGAGCTGAATGCCCAGCTCGTTGACCTTGGTTTTTAGAGATTCATCGCACAACAACTCGACCTCGTGTTGGCGTTGCGCGTTGTAGTAACTTATCTTTTCCACACTTTCATAACCGGGATGACACATCATTTCGTGCACGCCCGGGGTGATGTTTTTTAACATACGTTCAAAAGCGCCGCGTTTGTCCTGTTGATCCATAAAATCAAATCCCCAAAACGTCGTTCGAAAAGGCAATTGAGGATGTTTATCTTCAAAAAAATGAATAGCGCTCTGCTGCCATTTTGCGGACAGTGACTGGCATTTATGCGGCCGCGAGATGCGACGAAACGGCAGCACTTTGTATCTATGCATAACCGCATGCACGATCGGCGCGATGCCGCGCAGCGCATGCACATGATGATGACCATCGTAATGATCGAGCTCGATGCCGCTGTCAAGACAGCGGTGCAACTGCGCGGACACTTCGGTGGCGATATCCGCGGCGTGAAAGGAGCGTCTGACAAGCCGGTAATAAAACTCGTACTTGTGAAAAAATTGTCCGTTTGAATCGAGCAAGGATGGCACAGCATCCGGGCGGCTGACGGGTCGTCCGTCCGTCAAATTTATATGAAGACCAACAGGTACATTGTATTTTTTAATTTTGCCGACGGCGTCGTCAAACGCAGTAAAATTGGCCATGATGGTCGTACTGGACACCAGGCCGTTTTGCCAAGCTTGTAAAGCGCCTTGATTGACTTCGGGCGATCGCCCAAAATCATCGGCATTGATGACGAGAATTTTCATGCTGCTGAACCGTTGTTGCTTTATTCAATTATGCCGATTTTCGTCGGCAGGTGCGTAACTGTGTGTTGCTAACTCTTTTATATAAAAATCATACAGGTTTTGCAGACAAACTTTTGAATCAAAAATAGATTTTACACGGGCTCGACCAGCAGCGCCCATGTCACGGCGCATATGTTCATCGCGAATGAGCAGATTCAATTTTTCAGTCACCGCCTGAATATCGCGTTGTTCGTTGAGGAAACCGGTCACGCCATCGACGACGAGTTCGGGAATGCCGGAAATTCGGGACGACACCACCGGCAGCTCCATGGCCATGGCCTCGGCAATAACATTCGGAATGCCGTC
>CAYSNA010000517.1:0-3766 GCA_964432185.1 uncultured Cytophagia bacterium | reverse complement strand
AGCATTGGAAACCGGCGACAAACGTTCGGTGAATGTCAAGGTGTACTTTACAGGGGAGATACAATTTCATAGTTTCAAAACAAAGCAAAAATGCAACAAACTGATAAGAACATAACACCCTGACAGCGTTCTGGGCCGAGGCGCGCAGAAATTCAGGGCAGGTGGAGGAAAAATGAGTTTGACAATGCAGAGACGTGATTTTTTGAAAAGCAGTCTAGCCGGCGCCGCCGGACTTTTCTTTGTCGGAGGCCGCCCGGTGTGGGCCTCGACCGGTCATCAGCCGCCGAATCAGCGCTTCCGTCAAATCCATTTGGATTTTCATACCAGTGAATACATCACCGATATTGGCGCGCAGTTTGATCCCGATGAATTTGCGGACACGCTGAAAAAAGCGCACGTCAACTCGGTGAATTGTTTCGGCCGCGGGCACCACGGCTGGATTTATTACGACACGACCAAGTTTCCCGAACGTCGACACCCGCATCTGACCAGAAATTTACTGCCGGAGCAGATTGAGGCCTGCCACAAACGCGATATCCGCGTTCCGATTTACCTCACCCTGCAGGCTGATTATTTTACCGTGAAACAACATCCGGAATGGCGTTTGATTGGCCCCGATGGTATGCCCTCCGGCGGATTGCTCAATACGCCGAGCTTTTGGAAAATGATCTGCCTGAATACACCGTTCGTTGATTTTCTCAAAACACATATCGCCGAGCTGTTCGAGCTGATGCCGGTCGATGGCCTCTGGCTCGACATCATTGAGGCGCGCGATTGCAGTTGCCACTATTGCTGGTCCGATATGGAAAAGCAAGGACTCGATCCTCGCCTGGAGCACGATCGTTTTGTTTTTGCCGACAAGATGATCACCGATTTCATGCTTGACATGACGGCGTTCATCCGAAAACTGGATAAAGAGTGCACTATTTTTTACAACTCTGGGCATATTGGGCCGTTTCACCGCCGCGCGGCACCAGCGTTTACGCATTTTGATCTCGAATCCCTCTCCAGCAGTTTGTGGTGGCCGTATCCCTATTTCCAAACCACCGCCCGCTACGCGCGCAACCTCGGCAAGGACATCGTCGGCATGACCGGCAAGTTCCACAGCACCTGGGGCGATTTCCATTCGTTCAAAAGCAAGGCGGCGCTTGAATTTGACTGCTTCCAATCGTTGGCGGTTAATGCCAAGTGTTCCATCGGCGATCAATTGCATCCATCCGGCAAAATTGATCCGGTGACCTATGATCTTGTCGGCTCTGTTTATGCTCAAATTGAGGAGAAAGAGCCGTGGTGTGAGGGCGCGACGGCGGTTTCAGAAATCGGTATTTTTACCACCGAAGAGTGGGAATTAATCGATGGTACGCCGCATCACCCGCCATCGCTGACCGGCGCCGTGCGCATGATGCTCGAAGAAGACCTGCAGTTTGATGTTGTGGACAGCGATTGCGATTTGTCAACCTACAAATTGCTCATTCTGCCGGATGATTATACCATGCATGACAAACTCAAAGTCAAGCTGAATGAGTTTCTCAAAAACGGCGGCGCGCTTATCGCGTCGTTCGAGGCCGGTATGGATGCGGCGAAAAATGATTTTCAACTGGAGGCGTTGGGCGTGCGCAAAACCGGCGATGGCCCGCGTGATGAAAACGGTCAACTGGCGCGCGGGCAAAATTCTTTTGCCAATAATTTCGCCCAATACATCATTCCCCAGGGCGAGATCGGCGCGGGCCTGGCGCAGACCGAATACGTCATGTATTCGCGCGGGATGGATGTAAGTCCCATTGGCGGCGCCGACGTGTTGCTCTACAACACCACAAGCTATTTTGACCGGCAGTACAGACATTTCAGTTCACATCGACAAACGCCATCGTCCGGTGAGGTGGGTTCGCCGGCCATCACTCGCAACGGCAAGGTCATCTATTTTTCCCACCCGCTGTTCACGATGTATTTCGATAAAGCGCCAGTCTGGTGCAAACAACTTGTGATTAATGCTGTTTCTATGTTGATGGGCGGACCGCTCGTCAAGACCGATGCGCCGTCGACGGCCATCGTTACATTGAACGAGCAGCAAAAGCTCAAGCGGTTTGTCCTGCACGTCATTCATTATATTCCGGAACGACGCGGCCAGGAATTTGATATCATTGAGGATGTCATTCCGCTCTACAACATCAATGTCACCATTCACGTAAAGCAAAAAGTGACAAGCGTCCGGCTCGTGCCGCAAAAGCATACAATCGATTTTCAACAAAAAGACGAGCACGTCAGTTTTGTCATTCCCACGGTGCATGGGCACCAGATGATTGAAATTGCGTGATGGGCGCCGGATCATTCAACCGCTGGATGGATGAAGAATTCGAAAAAGTCGCAAGTTTTTGCGATCCCGCCGCATGGCGAGAGAAGCAATCTTCCGCCTCGGCGAAGATTTTTTTCGGAGAATGATTTGTGGCTAAGCTCCTCGCAATGACTTGTGTCTCGACTTTTTGCGAGATTGCTTTGGATATGTTACACACAATTTACGAACCTGAGGATTTTACATGTCGGATCAACTCACTGCCATTTTACTGCTCACCTGTCCGGATCGGCGCGGACTCGTTTCCCGCATCGCGCATTTTATTTTTGAGCGCGGCGGCAATATCCTGACGCTGGACGAATACGTCGATCCGGAGGATAAAGTGTTCGCCATTCGTATTGCCTGGAGCATGGAGAATTTTTCCATTCCGGCGGATGAACTTGCCGATGCCTTTAAACCGCTGGCCAAAGAGTTTGCCGCGACCTGGGAAATCAGTTTTCGCGAAAAGCGGCGGTGCGTTGCCATTTTTGTTTCCAAATACGATCATTGCATCCGCGAAATTTTGTGGCGTCACAGTCTCGATGAATTCGGCATCGAAGTGCCGCTGATCATCTCCAACCATCCGGACCTGGAGCATGTGGCGCGGCGTTATGACATTCCGTACCACGTTTTTCCGATCACAAAAGAAAATAAAACCGAGCAGGAGAAAAAAGAACTCGAGTTGCTGGCAGAGCACAATGTTGATACGATCGTGCTGGCGCGTTATATGCAAATTTTATCCGGCCAAATGGTGCGGGCGTTTCCGAATCGCATCATCAATATTCATCACTCTTTTTTGCCGGCGTTTATCGGCGGCAATCCCTATCGGCAGGCGTTTGAACGTGGGGTAAAAATCATCGGGGCGACCAGCCACTTTGTGACCGAGGAGCTTGACGAGGGGCCGATCATCGAGCAGGACATTGTTCGCATCACGCATCGCGATTCGCTCAAAGAGCTGGTGCGCAAGGGACGCGACCTCGAACGCATCGTCCTTGTGCGCGCTTTGCAGGTGCACGCGGAACACCGCGTGCTGGTGCATGGACGAAAGACGATCATTTTTGATTGATCCAGTCAACAAATATTTTCCAGTCACAGCCGTTGTTTACGACAGTTTTGATGAGCAATGGCTCTGTTTTGAAAATCCAACCGAGTTCTTCATCTGTCATGATCGTGAAACTCTGCCCGACATCCTTGCGCACGTAGAGCACAAAACGCAAGCAGGATTTTATGGTGTTGGATTTTTATCGTACGAAGCAGCCCCGGCTTTTGATTCCGCTTTTGTCGTTAAGCCATCGCCCGAGTTCCCGTTGGCTGTTTTCGCGATTTTCCAAACCCCTCGGATTATCTCTGCGCCTGCACTGCCGAAACAAGCAAATAATCTAGTGCCGCGTGAGCGTTCGATAAACGAGCAACGCTTTGCTGCCGATATTGACGCGA
>CAYSNA010000516.1:0-3768 GCA_964432185.1 uncultured Cytophagia bacterium | reverse complement strand
CGACGGCAAGGACCATAATAAACGCGCCGGCCGCAACCGTCAACATGGGGAACAGGCTGCGAGATCGATCGCGCAGTACGCCTTTGATTAAGAATTGTATCATGCTCGTTTCCCTCTTAATGCGTCCGTAGGTTTTAGTTTTGCAATACGGCGCGTCGGCATAAAACTGACGATGGTCACCGTAATGAGAACCAGAAGTGTTGTACCCAAAATGAGGCCCATTGAGTATATGGGATAAATCGCCTCGCCCAGCGCCATGCCGAAATCGTCACCATAGTCCGGCATGGGCCAGCCGTTTTTTGCCATGAGATAGAGCAGCGGCGAGCCCCATATAATACCGAGAATGGCGGCGAGCAAACCGTGCAGCGCGCCTTCAAGCGTAAAGAGACGAATGACTCGCGAACGGGTCATGCCCAGCGCAATGAGTGTACCGATCTCTTTTTGTCGGCGAAAAATCGAAAGCACCTGTGTGTCAAAAATTGCCAGAGCACCGAGGAACAGCAGCAGAACGTACATGATGGAGCCGCCGATGGTTTTTTGTTTGACCATAGCGTTGATATCCGCCAGGAGAAAATCGTGATCTTTGAAGGACCAGCCGTCGATGTGGCTGATCTGATCGACATCCTGACCAACAACGACCATCGTCGCTTCCTTCGGCATGGCGGCCATCTCTTGCAATCTCTCGATGGGAATCCAGATTTTATTGGCGTCGATCGTCGAAACAATGGTTTTCATAATGTGTACGATTTGTACATCCGTGGCATCGTAGGTGCCGTTGGCGTCCCGCCATCGAATGGTCAGGTAGTCGCCACGCTCAAGCCGCGCGCTTTTTGCCATGCGCGTTCCAATGAGCGCCGGGATGGCATCGCTATTTGTGTTCAAGACCTCCGATGGCAAGCTGATGACCGATTGATCCGTGCTGATGCCATGCAGCATTGCCGGAACGATGCGCCCGCCGGGAAAAGACGTCGCCTGCACGATCAAAATCGGCGCTGCCTGCCCCGAATCGGCAAGGTGCTGCAATTCGTCCGGAATGACGGCATGGCTGTCTTCCAGGGTAAACGGATCATACGGATCATAGTTCGCCTGCCAGTATTGACCACCGCCGTAATAACCGTCGATCAACGCGTCTGTGGACTGTTCACCCATACCGGTATACAACCCTTGCATAAAGACAATGGCAAAAAAGGCGATAGACAACACGATGACATTCAGCCAGGTACGCGTACCTGCGCCCAGGAGGTTTTTTATGGCTAGTTTGGGAATGATCATGATGAATTCCTTCACGTTTAATGCAGACCGCAATCGGCAGTCTGCAGTCTGAATTATGAAAAATTCTCTACTCGAGTTTTAATAAATTTTCTAATCATGGCTGATAATTTTCGAGTTCGATCTAACATTTCTTTGCCCGTTTCAGGCTTGAGAATATCAACTTCCAGTGATAAATAGATTTGTGTACGCAATTCTCCACACGAGCCTAATGCAATGTAAAGAAAATGAATAAACTCTTTGTTGGAATGTCGCTCAAAACCTTCAGCAATATTTGATGGAATTGAAACAGAGGCGCGCTGCATTTGGTCTCTGAGCCCAAAATCTCGACAGTCTTTTAGATTGAGATAAATGTCGCGTGTCAACCTCATTCCTTCTTTCCAAATTTTTAAATCCTCGAACTTTATAATTTCTGCTCCCATCTTGTTCCCCCTTGCTGTCTGCGGTTTGCATTAATCTATAATTTATTCGACTCCGCTCTCCGGTCACCGCTGTTGATGATTTCATCGTTCGCCACCGCTCCGTCATTCAACGTGATCTTGCGCTTGAGATAACCGATGACTTTTTCATCATGCGTCGAAAACAGAAACGTCGCGTTCAGTTCCTTGTTGAGCTTTTCCATCACTTGCAGAATTGTGTGCGAGTTGGCCGCGTCGAGGTTGGCGGTCGGTTCATCCGCTAAAATGAGCTCCGGTTTTTTGACAATGGCACGCGCAATCGCCACCCGCTGACCCTGGCCGCCGGAAAGCTGCGGCGGTTTGGATTTATGCCGGTCCGCCAGGCCAACCCAGTCCAGCGCTTCCATGACCAGTTTTTTACGTTCATTGGCGGACATGCCGAGAAGCAAGAGCGGGAATTCAACATTCTCAAAAACCGTGTATACGGGCAACAAATTATAGGTCTGAAAAATAAAACCCAAATGTTCGTTGCGCAATTTTGCCGATTGTTTGGCGTTCAACGTTTCCACCTGTCGACCAAGAACCTGGGCGCTGCCTTTTGTCGGCGAATCAAGCGAGCCCAAAATGTTGAGTAACGTTGTCTTTCCCGAACCACTTGGTCCGACAATGCCGGTGAATTCGCCACGCTGAAAACTGAGATTGACATTATCCAGCGCCACAAGCTTTTCATCACCCATGGGATAAATTTTGGTCAAATTTGTGGTTGTGACAAGTGTGCCGTTTTCCATTGTCTTTTCCTTTATATTGAAATGCTTTGTTTTAATGATTAAAAATGACCATCAACTGAAATCCCTTGCCGGCGCCAAAAGAGCTCGTTTCCGTATTGGATGAACTGCTCAGCATTGGCGCATCAGGATTCCAATAGAGCGCGGCGTTAAAACTCCAGTTGTCGTACGTGCGCCGCCAGGTTAAAAATTTATAGGATTCGTCCGTTTCCCAATTATAATAAATTATGCCCATCACCGTATCCCACAAGGTCAAACTGTAATCCGCAAGCAGGGCGGTAAACTCGATTCGGTTATCGATATCATCCAGCTCTTTTGAGGTGTTGAGCATCATATGTTCGCCGAGAACATGAATGCCATTCCACAAGCCGAATGTATAATCAGCGCCAATGGTGAGATATTTTTGATAATCAATCGGATAATAGTCGATGTCGTTTTCAATCAACACGCTCTCAAACCACAGGCCAATGCCGATGTCCCACTTGCCGTCCAGTGCATAGCGATTTTCCGGGATGGGATCAAGCGTCACCGTCAACATGCCTCGCAGCAAAGGATTCGGATCGCTTTTTCGATGATGATAGGTTAACGCCAGCTCACCGGGGCCGACCGGATATTGCAGGCGGCCGCCATACTCGATAGAATGATCTTCCGACGGTAGGAGCTCCAGACCTTTGGTGTCATCATTGGCTACAAGTCCCCATAACCAGATGTTGGCGTTATTGAGAAAGTAGTAACGCAGTAATCCGCCGGTGACGCCCTTGGTAAATTGCAACGGATCGCGCACATCGAGCTGATCAAACCACATGAGCGGCCGCAAAATCATCGCCGGTCCAAACTTGATTTGCTGCAATCCAAAACGCGCTTCAAACTGCGAAGTTGAATATCTCAGCCAGGCTCGATAGGTTGAAAAATCCGAGTCGCCGGATTTGGAATTGAAATCGTAACTGGAAAATGTATTTAAAGACAGTTCGGCGTCGATAAGCGAATTTTTTGTCATGTGCTGCGCAAGCGAGACTTGCGGAAGATAGCGAATACCAATGTGCGTGTTTTGCAGCTTTTCAACATTGGTTGTATTCCACGCCGAAGCTTGATGGCAAATATCGGCTGAACGAAAATTAAAATTAGGATAACGTATCGCATATCAATCTCGATTTAAAACGCCGTAAAAGAACAAATTTGTCATTTCGAGAATATAATCTTGCGGTGACTGATACATGTGTTTGAGCGCGTCATCGGTGCTCATATCGATCATTTTATTCAAGATGAACGGGATAAATTCCAGCTTGATATCCGCGCGAATATCACCGGTTTTTTGC
>CAYSNA010000515.1:0-3774 GCA_964432185.1 uncultured Cytophagia bacterium | reverse complement strand
CCTGTCAGGGCTTTGTTGAATAAAGATACTATATATGTGCACATAGCTACTAGTAGGCACAATATATTGATCGCTTGAAGCCCTGACAGGGTTTTCCGACAGCCTCTGAAAGGATCGAGTCAATATTTACCATTACTATTTTATTGGAACAGCTTTGACATCACCAAACGTCACATCCGTGTTATGCGCGATGAGCAAGGAGGCGCCGTTTGGCAGATTGCCGGGCGGTTCAAATGCGATCAAATCCCATGCTTGCGGTTCGGCATGGTCCTGCGGCCACAGTTTGACCGAGTATTGCGTCCGTCCATCGGGCAAGGATTCGACGCGATGTTTCATCGCATACATTTTATCAAGTTCGATAGTTCTCAACTTGTCGGGACTTTTATCTTCCGCATAAAAATTCTCGCCGTCAAAGATACGCCAGCGGCAGCTATCCAAATCGGCCGTGAGTCGAAACTCGGATGTGGCGCCCATGGGAAACCATTTGCGGTTCGGCTGAAATTCGTCAACATCGTGGCCGGGAAAACGCAACGTAATGGCGGCATGCGACACGTTGTAGGTTGGCGGCCCGGGCGCCGGCGGCGTAAAATCATGAAAGATGACCGTCGTCGATATTTCATAATCCGACCAGGTACTGTCGCCAAATGCGAGAACGCGATCGTAGTAAGGCTCGACGGTGCGGACGCCATGCTCGGTCAACTCCCATTTTCCATCGACGATTTCAACGACGTCGGCAATCTGCTGCACATCTGCCCAATGAATCTCGTACGGCAATGGCCAGTTACGGCCGCTTTCAAGATAAATCGTGACCGCTGCTTCCTCCCGGCCGCCGGAAAGTCTTTCCGCATAAATCTGCAGGAGATTTTTCCCGGCACGCAACTGGTCTCGCGGTATATCGATATTAAAATCGCCGGGACGAGCGAGACGACAACAATCCGGCCCAAGCGACAGCTGCATGGTGTCCTGTTGATTGATCACAACATAAACAGCCACAAGGCTGTCATCGCCGGCGATGTTACCAAGGATGTTAAGCCATTTTTGCGGCTGACCGAGGCGGCCAAAGGTTTGCTCGTGACCGTACCAGAGATCAATTTTAGGGGATGATATTGCAGAATGTCGTTGGGCATCACAGTGAAGTAACACAAAAACGAATACAGCAAACATTATTTTTAAGTGATTCATGAATAGCACCCACAAACGTTCAATTAACTTTTTTTATTTTCGACACCGACGTTGTACTCGAAATTAGAAATCGGAAATTTTAGACTGAAAACCAGCGGATCAGTCCTGTTTCAAGAGCGCTGCCTTTTCACGCGCATTCTGCATCATGCTCTCGATCGAAAAGCCCAGGTTCTCGCCCGATTGAATTTTCTTGCGCGCGCGGTGGATCGCGTCTTCAAATCCGGCCGGAATATTCTCGCCTGTCCACCAGCTCATATCCTCGCTATACAGCCAGCAATATTCGTCGGCGGTGCGCATGGCGTAATAGACATTATGCTCGAACCATGTTGCGCGTTGATCCGGCGTCAATACCGTACCCTGCCCGCTTAATCGAAACGGAAATGAATTCAGGCCGAGCCAATTGCCGGCACAATAATCCGTGGAGATGGCGTGACCGATTTCATACTGGCAGGCAAATTTTGGATGCAGTTCTGCCGGCACCAAAGCACGCGCATCACTCTTTAGGGTAAAATAAATCGTATAGTATTCCAACGCGGAGGTGTAATAATAGGCCTCTTCATTCGCGTCGATAAAACGGCTCGTCGGTGCGATGGCGTCCAAAATTCCAATGGTAAATGGTAGATGCAATCCCCACCAGGCCGAGCCGAGCTGCTCAAGCGCTCTTTGCCTGTCTGTCACCGGCAGAACAAATTGGGAAAATGGCGAACCACTTTGAAAATCCGAAAGTTGCCGCATGGAAAGCAAAATCAATCCGGGAAATTCTTCCTGCAATACTGTGATAAAGCGAGCGCCGCATTGACGTACCTGTTGATAATACTCCTCGTATGAAAACTCGTCCTTGCGAAATTGGATGGGATACTGCCAGGGATTTATGCCGCCATACGATTCCGCATCCCAAAAGAGTCCTTTGCATTTTCCGGCTGCGGCGCATCGAGCCAAATAGCGCAATTGCTCCTCAACGTGCCGCCACTGTTCATCCGAAAACCAATCCATATCAGAGGCGCCATACAACATGATAAAATTATCGGTTATTTTGTCACTCTCCGGCAACGCGGCAAGCATATCGAGCTGCCGCTGTTTTTGTTCTTCCGTCACCGCATGCCATTGTTCAATGAGGAAAATATTGCCGCCTCCCGCTTCTTTGGGGAGTTGAATACCGACGCCGTCAAACGGCTTCTCTTCAACGATTTCAAAATTGTGGAGTAAAAACTCGGGCGAGACTCTATCCCAGCCGTATTCGACAAGTTTTTTCTGTGGCGGCGGAGATACAATTTGGGAGATTGAAAAATTGATGAATACAAAAAGGTGAAAAAGTAATATTACATATTTTGTCATAGCCGATCCTTCAGGTGTTTCAAAATGCGCCGGTCTTTTTGCAAAAGGATCGGCGCATTACCTTTTTTTAGTAGAGAGCAATTATTTTTTCAACATCGACATTCACGCTTGGCTGAAAATTGTCACTGCGCATATATTTCAGCAGACCGGCATACAATTGCCGGGACGCCAGGCGATTGTCCAGTTCTTTGTCAAAATCAATGGATGTGACAATGATTTTGCCCTCGCCCACTTTTGCTTCAAACAGCAACGCCAAGCGGCGCGCGTAAAACCAGGTATCGATCGGCTGAATGAGCGGCGTGAGCTCACCGGGAAAATCGTCCAGAATCATCGCTTGGGACGAATGGATAATATCCCACCACTGCCAGTTGCTGTGATATTCGGTCGGGAAATTTTCGAATAGCGGTTTTTCGGGATCGCATAAAATGCCGAGCATGTGCGGCGCCTGGTCGCTGGTCCAGGCGGTGTTCCAGAAAATCGACGAAAAACCGATAGCCACATCGCCGCCTTTTTCCGAATTGATTTTTCCGTTCAGATTCAGCAGAACCGTCCCGCCGTCATTCAGCCGGCGAATAACGTTTTTGTTCAAGTCGGTGGCGACTAGAATATCTTGTGCATCCAAATCGACATTTTCAGGATAGCACCAGAAATCCCACGAGTTGTCGTAGCCCGCCACCTCAACAGTTAATGTTAATTTTTGCGGCGCCCGGACATCCTGCAAATTAACGTCAATTGTACCAATCGGTTGAGCATTATCGATTTGAATTGTTTTTTGAAAATCGCCTTGGGATAAAACATTGCCATTTTCGGCTGTGATAGTCCAGAGAATTTTTGCATTTTGGAGCGGCGCCGCGCCAAAATGCGATACTTCCAGATCGGCGACAAACGTCTCACTATTTTTAAACGTGCGTTTGTCCAAACGCGCCAGCGGCACGGTCACGTCGCAAAACCGACTGAACTCTTCCGCGTCGATATACGGTTTGCTTTCATAAAACGGATCGAGAATGCCGATGAGCGCTGTGCCCTGGCCGGGGAAATCGTGAATATCGAGCAACTGAAAGCCGGCAAAACCGGGCGTGCGCAGCGCGGCTTCAACTTCAGCTTTATAACAGAGCGCCTGCAGTTTGCCCGAGGCCATGAGAAAATCATGCGCCTGATGCTCCATGTGGTTGCGCTTGAGCAGATCGTAAAAGATTTCAAAATTCTTTGGTTTGAGATAGCCGGTATATTTATCCATTTCAGCAAAATTGGGATAAA
>CAYSNA010000514.1:0-3793 GCA_964432185.1 uncultured Cytophagia bacterium | reverse complement strand
TTACCGGCACTTTGGTCACGGTTTCGCCCACGCGCGCCGGGCGTTCGTAATAAATAAACTCGCCGCTGATGGCGGAGAATTCGCCGACCTCGCGACGGAGGAGTTCAACATCATCCACGCGGAAACGCAGGTCTCGACCGCGGTTATATCCCTGCCACGCTTTTGTCGTCGTTCCCGGCCATAAAATCGCAATGCCGTCACCCATGCCGTGCATGTTTTTTTTCATCGATGTGCCGACACCGCTGCCGAAAGACAGGAGCAGAACCACGGTCATCGTTCCCCATATCAGTCCAAACATGGTCATGAAGGTGCGTGATTTGTTTTCGCGCAGATAAAAAAGAACCTGACCGATTGTATCAAAAAAATGTCTCATTCGTGTTCTACCCTAAATGATCTCACGCACTTCTTTTTCCAGAACCTCCTGGCCTTCTTCCAGGCCGGAAAGTACCTCGATGGTGATGGCGTCGCTCAAACCGGTTTCAATGTACACTTCTTCAGATTCGGTTTCGCCTTTGGGAATCATTACAAAAGCCGAGTCATTTCGGAACGTCACAACGCGCTCCGGGAGGGACAGCACACTGTCGCGCTGCGCAATGATGATGCTGGCGTTCGCCGAATATCCGGCGCGCAACACGGCGCCGTCCGTGTCCGTCACGTTGATTTCTATCGGAAACACCGTCGTGTTATCCTCTTTTTGTGCTTTGAGAGAAATCAGATTAACGTTGCCCAACACTTTTTTGCCGGGCAGGGCGCCAACCTGCAGCTCGCAGGTCAAGCCTTCGGCGATTTTTCCAACATCGATTTCATCCACCGTGCCCTTGAACAGCAAGTCTTTCATATCCGCCATAGTGAGCAATGGCGTGCCCGGTTGGTACGACGTGAGCGGCACAACCGGATCGCCAAGATTGACGTGTTTTTCCAGAATAAAGCCGGAGATCGGCGCCTTGACGACCGTTTCGATGTTGGTGTCGGCAATTTTGACTTTGCCTTTTTCGATCAGCTGAAGTTGCTCCTTGTTGATCTGATAGCGCAAAGCCGCTTCGTCGAATTGCTTTTTCAATACCTCAAATTCCTGGTCCGACAGCAGCCCCTTTTCCTGCATGGTCTGCTTGCGGGCCATCTCTTTTTTTAGCGTTTCCATTTCAATTTGCGCCATCTCGACGTTACGTTTGGCCTGCGCCAGTTCCAGCGGCGTCGGATCGGGGTTAACCTCCACGACGACCATTCCAGCCTCAACATAGTCACCGGCCTCAACAAACATTTTGCCGACCACGCCGGAGACTTTGGATTTTACCGCAATTTCATTGATCGGTTCGATTGAACCAACGGCCAACGCTTTTTCGACAATGTTCTTTCGCTCAACCTTAACCGTACGGCGCCCCTCATTTTCTTTTTTACCATTTTTAGACAAAACAACGCCGACGCCGATCACCGCGATCAGAATAACGACCACCCCAATCCAAATAAAGCGTTTTTTGGCTTTTCGCTTCATTAACGTGCTCCTTTTGTATATGTAAAAGCTGATGTTTGTTCAGGTGAAATTTACGTGCCTATACGGTTGGGATTAGGGATTGTTACAGGAGAGCAACTGGAAGGACCATTAAACTGAAGAAAACGCAACACAAAGGTCTAAAAACGAGCGCATCACGTAAAACTCGGATGACAACTGCGCCTTTGTGTTGCATCAAAAAATTTGAGTACGGTCATTTTTCCAACAGCCACAACAGACCGCCTTCGAGGTGCTTGATGAAATTGGCATCCGAGTAATATTCGATTTTGTGCCCGAGCGCCGTATAAAACTGACGGCCGCCGTCAAAAGTGTGATACCAGGCCAGCGGGAAATAATCGCCAAAAATGTCTCCGGGAAATTCATCGAGTTTATCGTCGGTTATGGTGGTCAAATCAGCAGCCAGCAGAATTTTGATATCGGGATTGAGATGATTCAGCAGATAACATTCATCCTCCCATTTCCATACTTCGTCCAAATGTTTGGTGGACGGATGATCGTTGTCAATCACTTTGATGTCAAATTCCTGCAGCGCCGGGTGCCGCACAAAGGTGCCGCCGACCATGGCCCAAAACCACGGCCAATCGCGTTCCGAGGCGCACGCCGAGTGAATCCCCATAAATTGCCCGCCGGTTTGTATATACTGTTGAAAGGCATCGCGCTGCGCTTGCGTGTTGAACGCCTTGTTATTGCTGTTTGAGAAAATAAGGACATCATACTGCTTTAGATTTTCCGGCGTGAACAGAGCCGGATCGTCCGAAACGTCAGAGGAGATGTCATGCGCCTGACAAATTTTTTGCAGCGCCTTGACGCTGGCTTCAATATTGTCGTGGATATACATGCCTTCACCTGTTTCGTTTCTGGTGTAGATGAGGACATGTGTTTTGGATTTCGTAAAAGCGGATGAAAGCGTGATGAAAATGATAAAAATGATTGTTAAAGAGGTTTTCATTTTAATATCCTTGTCCTTTTAAAATTGAAAAATAATCAAATTCTTGTATCGATGCCTTGGCGCGATTTTATTGATGCAGAACAGTCTGTTATCCTGTCAAAATATTTATTTCACGAATAACTCGGTTCTTGGCGGATAGGCAAAATCCCGCCAGATTCGCTCCGCCGTTTCGGGATCAATTTCTCCGTCATACACCATCATTCTGTATTTCAATACATAATTTTGTCCGGGGATCAATTTCCAGCTCTTATGGCGGATGGGGCAAAATTCAAAAAACATATCGCCGCGATTATTGTTTGAATCCTCCGGCCAGATGCGCATGGGTTCCGGGTGTTCGCGATTTTCCGGATGACTGAGGAATAAAATGCCGGAGCGTACACCATCTTCATTCTCGCCGCTTACATAACACCACATGGCTTTGCTGCCATCCGCATCCTTGCGCGTTTTTCCGGCGGAGGTAAAAACGTCGACGTTTTCCTTTTTCCATGATTCCACCGCGCGGAACCCAATGCCGCCGCCGTAGCGGTAGGCATCCAACAGAATGGGGCTTGAGGAGGCGCAGTTGAGTTGTGAGGAATAATCCCACAGCCAGAAGATATTCTCGTTGTTGAGACTCCAAACGCGCACGCCAAGAATCTCATTCAACGCGACCTTGTCTTCGCCTTTGGCAGAAAAATCAACATGCTCTTGGCGCGCTTGAAAACCGGCGAAAACTGGTCCTTGAGTGGTCGAGATATAGCCGGCAAAGCGAACGGTACCTTGCCCTTCACCAAGATTCCAAAAGTCAACATGACGCCCTTCAAATGTTGTTTTGGTCCACGGACCCCAAATGCCATAATGATGATAGTGATCTTTCGGTTGTATGCACGTCAACACGTCTCCGGAGGGCGACCACAAGGGATGGATAAATCCACTGCGTTTGAACATATCATCCACGCCGATGGGAGGGTAAACGATCGCATGGTTGTATTGCAAGACTTTTTTTTCGTTTTTCAGTAGAACGAGTTTTTTTTCGTCATGATATATTTTTATGGGTGACACAGTTTGAATCGTATCCCCAAGGACAATCTCAAAAATGCGAGTTGTTTCGGCCAGAGTCGTATCAGCCAAAATCCAGTGTAATCTTTTTGATTCGCCATTTTCAAACTGACACGCCACCTCGATCCGTTCGCCATGCGTCGTTTCAAAAAGTCGGACAATGCCGTGATCCTGATTGAGGTTGACGCCATCGAGGCTAATGGAAATGGGAGTGTTGATCCGTTGAAAATGATCGGAGTGAATCTTGACGGTTGCGACATCCAGTTCAGCCGCGGCCATGGATGTGAAGAGGAAAA